>CAJOES010000015.1:0-34803 GCA_905233455.1 uncultured Synergistales bacterium
TGCCATGACACTGCGCGAGAAAGTCGGGCAGCTGTTCATCATACGTCCTGACCAGCTAGACACGACACTGACTCCCGACACCATGCACAACGACCGCATTAAGGGTATTACGGCCGTGAATGACACCATGCGCACGACCCTGAAGGAATATCCTGCCGGAGGTTTTGCGCTCTTCCGGAAGAACATAGATACCCCCAAACAGTTACGGGACTTCACGGCAGAACTGCGGGACTCGTGTCATGCTGTGCCGTTCATGGCAGTGGATGAGGAAGGCGGAAGGATAGCACGTATCGCAAATGCTAAGGGCTTCAAGGTCAGGAAGTTCGCAAGCACACAGGCAATAGGCAGGACAGGCAATGCACGTGAGGCGGCTGAAGTTATCGGAGAGTACCTGAAGGATTACGGCTTCAACATGGATTTTGCACCGGTTGCGGACATCAACACCAACCCGGAAAATATCGTGATAGGCGACAGGGCATTCGGCGATGATCCCGAACACGTCTCGCGAATGGCCAGCGAATATCTTGACGGCCTGCACTCTAAGGGCATTATCGGTAGCATAAAGCATTTTCCCGGACACGGAGACACTAAAGGCGATACGCATTCAGGTTATGTTGCAGTCAATAAGACATGGGATGAACTTTTACGGGCTGAACTGATTCCCTTCACCGACAATTTCAGGAAAGCTGATACGGTCATGATTGCGCACATAACGATGAAGAATGTAACAGATGATGACCTGCCTGCAAGCCTTTCACGCGAACTGGTTACGGGGAAACTGCGCGGTGAATTGGGCTATGACGGCGTTGTTATCGTTGACGCGCTGATGATGGGGGCGGTGAAGGATAACTACACTTCTGCTGAGGCGGCAGTTATGGCGATTGATGCGGGGTGCGATATTCTGCTCATGCCTTATGACTACAGGGAAGCCTTTGACGGCGTAATCGAGGCTGTGAAGTCAGGAAGGCTAACGGAGAAGCGCATTGATGAGAGCGTTGCAAGGATAATGAAGCTGAAGGAGGGAATCTAAATGCTCAAATGGTGGCAGAAAGCAATAGTGTATCAGGTGTACCCGAAAAGTTTTCAGGACACTACAGGAACAGGAACAGGAGATATAAAGGGCATAACATCACGTCTGGATTACTTGAAGGCTTTAGGTGTCGGTGCTGTGTGGCTGTGCCCTGTATATCCTTCGTCCAACGTAGATAACGGCTATGATATTTCGGACTACACTGGGATTAATCCTGCTTTCGGGACTATGAAAGATTTTGATGAACTCATTGCTGAGGCAGACAAACGCGGCATCAAAATAGTTATGGATTTGGTCTTCAATCACACATCAGACCGGCATGAATGGTTCTTGCAGTCAAAGCAGGACAGGACGAACCCAAAAGCTGACTGGTACATATGGCGCGATGCAAAGCCTGACGGAAGCGTCCCAACTAACTGGCGCGGGATATTCGGCGGCAGTGCTTGGGAGTGGTGCAGGGAGAGAGGGCAATACTACCTTCACACTTTCGCGAAAGAACAGCCTGACCTGAACTGGGAGAATCCTGACGTTAGGCGGGCACTATATGACGCGGCAAATTTCTGGCTCGATAAGGGAGTCGGCGGCTTCAGGATCGACGCAATCACATACATAAAGAAGCCTTCAGAGTTCCTTGACGGCAAGCCGGACGGCAAAGAGGGAACAATCAACATTCACTTGATGACGGCCAACACTCCGGGTATTCTGGACTTCCTGAGAGAATTTCGGCGTGAGGTATTCGACGGACACGACATATTCACTGTCGGGGAGGCTAACGGCGTTAGTGCTGATGAGCTGCCTGACTGGGTAGGGGCTAACGGCGTGTTCAATATGCTGTTTGAGTTCAGCCACGTAGACCTGCCGCTGAATGAGTCTGAAATATGGTGCTACCCGGTCAAATGGACGTTGAGAGACCTGAAACACGCTTTGAGTTCCAGCCAGCACGCAACAGCCCGTAACGGATGGTGCCCGGTATTCTTCGAGAATCACGACCAGCCGAGAAGCGTCAATCACTTCTTCCCTGAAGGTGCAGACACACAGAAGGCCGCTAAAGTTCTTGCGGCAGTACTGCTTACGCTGAGGGGTACGCCGTTCATCTATCAGGGGCAGGAGCTGGGAATGTCAAACGTTTCTTGGCCGGACATCAATACCTATGATGACATTTCGACAAAAGGTCAGTACGCCTTTGCACTGAACGAGGGATTTTCGCCTGAAGAAGCGATGAAGTTCGTACACTATTTTTCGCGGGACAACGCAAGAACCCCAATGCAGTGGGATAACTCGCCTAATGCAGGTTTCAGCACTGCACGTTCATGGCTGCCTGTGAATGAGAACTATATCACCGTGAATGCACGGACTGAGGAGCAGAACCCGGATTCCGTGCTGTCATGGTATCGGAGGCTTGCGGAGTTCAGGCGCAATCATGAGGAGCTTACTGCCGGTGATTACAGGGAGATTATGACGGACAGTGAAGAGGTGTTTGCGTTTGAGCGTATGCTTGACGGAAGAAGGATAATCACTGCGGCGAATTTCTCGCTTGAGAGTGCGATGCTTCCGGAGGAGTTCGCAGAATATGATTTGCTTTTGTCCAGTGAAAGCGATGCTGAAGGGTTAGTTATGCGTCCTCTTGAGGCTAGGATTATGCTACAATACATTAAAACTATATCTTCAATAAAGGAAAGTCTGTCATAATGAACATCACAAATTTAAGTAATAATACATACGTGGGGGGGGGGTATTTTCACGTAGAAGGCTGTCCTCTGCGTGAGAGATGCCCTGTCGTTGAGTTTAGCTGGCTTGGAGACGAGCGCGGAAAACTTGTAGTTATTGAGGGAGGCATTGCTATTCCTTTTGAGATCAAGAGAATATTTTACATTTACGATTCAGACCGTGATGTTATACGAGGTCAGCATGCAAACAAGACTTCTGAATTTGTTTTGATCAACGTAGCCGGACAAAGCAAAGTGCATCTAACTGACGGCCGCGAAGAATTTACGGTAGAGCTTACACGGCCGATGATGGGGATATATATCCCCCGCATGATCTGGAAAGATATGTATGATTTCTCGGAAGATTCCGTGTTGCTGGTGCTGGCAAGTACGCATTACGATAACAGCGAATACATCAGGAACTATGACGAATATATAAAGATGGTAGATGAAAATTCCCCCGTTCAGTGATGGGCAGGGGAATTATTTTTTCGCAAGTTCAGATTTCCGTCATACAGTACGTATGATACAAACAAGCACAAAAGTTTTCTTCACAATTATAATTAAATCAATCACGAGCATAACAAAAGATAAACCTTGACACATACATAAAAGCAATAACTAAATGTGATAATATTATATGCACATGTACCCGAAGCGGAGGCTTTAAATACAAATGCAGGAAGTCAAAAAGGTAACGACCGAAGTCGGAACTAATGAATGGCAATTAGTAGTATTCGTTCTCGGCGACCAGTCTTTTGCTATCAACGTCGACAAAACCCGCGAAATCTTGCGCTGGCCCGGTGTCAGATCAATTCCGGATGCTCCCGTAGCACTTATCGGCATTACGTCGGTGCGCGGTGAAGTTCTGCCTATGGTGGATCTGCGTATATTTTTGGGCATTCCCCCTATTACGCCTATGGAGCAGAGCAAGGTTATTATAGCCGAGTTCAATGAAGTCAAGCTCGGTTTTGTTGTTGATGCCGTAGAGCGCATATACAGGATAAAATCAGAAGACCTTGACGCAAGCATGACAGGCAAATATTTAGGCGACTGGATTCTGTACGTCATCAAGAGGGATTCGCGCAACGTTCTGTTACTGGATTATGAGGCAATAGTTCAGACCATCAGCCCGCAATTAGTCATCCAGCATTCAGGAGATCCCGGAAAGGCAGTTGCAATGATGGAAGGCGTTGGACATCCCGGAGACTATCATATTATTGTTGCAGAGGACTCGCCGCTGATACGCAAGCAGGTTGAAGACGCGTTAATGGCGAGCGGATTCACTGACCTTCATATCTGCCCGGACGGCAAGGTTGCGTATGATTCTATCGTCAGGGAAGGCGAACACTGCGACCTTCTTATCACGGACGTTGAGATGCCCAGACTCGACGGCCTGACGCTTACACGGCGCATAAAGGAAAACCCGGAGACGAAGAAAATACCCGTTATAGTCTTCTCGTCGATCATGGCTAACGACATAAAGAACAAGGCCGCAAGCGTAGGAGCAAACTATCAGGTTACGAAGCCGGAAATCACGCAGCTTGTTGAATGCGTCGTAAAGGTCATACGCGAGAAACAGGAACGCGAGGAGGAAGCCGTATAGATTTGATACTGCCTTTCTGGAACTCTGAATTATACGTTGAAATATCATCGTGGTTTCCATTCGGGAAGGATTATTACCCGGTATCACTGAACAGATTCTATGACGAGACACTGAAAAAGATTTCAGGAGCCTGCATGGATCTAGGCAGTGAATTTTTCTTTATGGCATCTCCTGCAATAGGCTGCGTAGGAAACCTTCCGCGCGAAAATTTCTTCAAGTATTCTCCTGACAGTGCATTCAACTTGGGCTTTCTTATGGTGCTTGGATATTCTGAAATGATGGAAAAAACAGTAATTGCCTCGCTCGCTTTAACCGGTGCGGTGAAAGACCTCTTTGCGGGCATAACAGACTGTTCATTATGGAGCAGGGGAATATTTGAGGGCAGTACCAGAGTAATTGCCGTTGCCAGCTATGAGCCGTTCTTCGACTGCAACGACTACCTGAAGCAGTTTGCTGAAATGCTCGCCGACATGAAGAATCACACCGGGGCTTCCGACAGTGCATATTATGCGGAGCTGTTCGGCTATAACAGATTCTTCATGCAGTGGGAGAACGACAAGCCTTCGGAGCTTCGCACAAGCCGTATGCTTGGTGAGTTTGAGTTTGAGCAGACACGGGAAATTGTCGGAGGATCATCATCGCAGGACTTTCCGCCGTTCATGGGTGCATCCGTGAGCATACAGGAAACAGTTCCGCATGAAGAGTGAAAATACTAAATACAACAGCAAATACAAATGAGAGGAGAGGGATAAAAATGGGCAGAAGAAAAAAGGATAAAGAAAACGTTAAAGCACCTGAAGCAGCCGTAGAAGCTGAAGAGACTTTTGACACTGATACAGGCACTGATACTCCCGACATTCCAGAAGATGATGCGGCTATAGGGAGCGTTGATGACCTCCTTGACGAGGGAGCAGGCAGAGGCTACGTTACTCATGACGACATTGAACGGCATTTACCGGCAGACACATGGGACGCAGATACTCTTGACCGTATATTCACTAACCTTCAGGAGATGGGAATTGATGTCGTCGACAAGGCAAGCATAGGCAAAGTTCCGGCACCTTCCGACACGAGAGAGGAATTCATACCGACAATAGACAGCGAACTGGCCAAACTCGACGATATACCGCTAACTGACCCGGTGAGAATGTATCTGCGCGAGATCGGCAAAGTATCACTGCTTACAGCGGCAGAAGAGGTTGAATTAGCCAAAAAGATGGAGGCAGGGGACGTTGAGGCCAAGAAGCGTCTTATTGATGCTAACCTGCGCCTTGTAGTGAGTATCGCGAAAAAGTATTTCTGGATCTGATTCAGGAGGGCAATTTAGGGCTGATTCGTGCTGTCGAGAAATTCGACTACCGCCGGGGCTTCAAGTTCAGCACATACGCTACATGGTGGATACGCCAGGCAATAACGAGAGCCATCGCGGACCAGGCAAGAACTATCCGTGTGCCTGTTCATATGGTGGAGACGATCAACAAGATGGTGCGCGTATCACGTCTTCTGGTTCAGGAGCTTGGCCGGGAGCCTACGGACGAGGAGATCGCCAAGAAGATGGGCATAGAGGCATCACGGGTCGAGGAGATACGCAGAATATCACAGCTTCCCGTTTCACTTGAGACACCTATAGGCGAGGAGGAAGACAGCCAGCTCGGAGACTTCATCGAGGATCATGACCTGCCCAGCCCGGATGAGGCAGCTGCGGGGCATCTCCTGCACGAACAGATAGAGGACATGCTGAGCACCTTATCGGACCGGGAGCGTGAGGTGCTGCACTACAGGTTCGGGCTTGAGGACGGACATTCATACACGCTTGAGGAAGTCGGGAAGAAGTTCAACGTTACCCGCGAAAGAATACGGCAGATTGAGGCGAAGGCACTGCGTAAACTGCGTCAGCCCAGCAAAAGACTGAAAGATTTTCTGGACTAACCGGACAAAAAGCCATGTCAGCAAAGCAATTCGTCAAGACAGTCAAGAATGCCCGCAGAGGCGTATCATTCTCACAGAAGCATAACGTAAGGCTGGGGCTTATGCTTCTGCTTTTCGTGGGCATGATTGGAGGAAGCGCGCTGTTAGTGTGGTGGCTGGAGAGAAATTTTACCGGCTCGTATTTAGATTCGCTCTGGAGCGTGCTGTTTACGCTTATCGGCCAGGGGGAATTTGCGTCATCTCCTCATACTTTCTGGGGACGCTTCCTCGTGTTCCTGATCTCGATTTTCGGCGTGGCAGTGCTGGGCGTAATATTCGCCAATGTGCTTCAGAGAATAATCAACAGCAAGATAAAACAGATGTTAGAGGAGATGATGGGCATAAACAGCTGCAAGTTTGAGGGGCATGTAGTGATTTGCGGGTGGAACGGCAGAGGCCCTTACCTTATCCGTGAACTTATGGGAGCATCAAAGCAGGTGGCATTAATCGCGAAGGAAAGACCGGATAACCTGAATCCCGACGTATTTTTCGTGCAGGGCAACCCGTCAGACCATGAAGCACTTACCAGAGGCGGAATAACTAAAGCACAGGGCGCGATAATCCTCAGCGACCCGGAATACGGCGATGATGATTCGCACACTATATTCACCGGCCTTGCTGTAGAGACTCTTGCACCTGACGTGTATTCGGTGATAGAACTGCACAACCCGGAGAATGAACGCTACGCAAGATACGCGCATGTTGACGACATACTGTACACCGACAGCCTTATAGCGGACATCACAGCAATGTGCACACACAATGAAGGCATATCGGCATTCATACGGGACGTGCTTTCGACTGCGGATGACGGCAACAGCTTTGCTTCGGACAATGTGCCGATTGAGTTCGACGGAAGGACTGTTGCGGAGCTGTTCGCGTTCTGCAGGAAAGGCGGGACTCTGCCAGTTGCAGTGCTTACGCCTCCGGAAGGCAGGCTGAACGTTCCGGTGTCGGAATGGGTGTCGAATGTGAATCCTCCGGACAGCATGAAAATCACACTGCCGATGAAGGTTGTATGCCTGGTGAAGAACAGCAATTATTCTGAAGGCAGCCATTAAGGGGAAACCGGGGAGGCTCTTGGGTAAAGGGTCTCCCTTTTATTTTGCCCTCGTGAAGAAAAGGACGAGATGACATGAGGCGGATACTGTACACTACATTATATGAGACTGACGAGAACGGAAAGCGCGTAGTAAAGAAAGTTGAAAGACTCCCTAAATTCTGTTATGACGATGACGGGCTTTACTATGAGTGTGAAGACCTGCCGGACGGAAGCCTGCGCCTGTATCCTGCTCCGGTGTGGGCAGGGAATATCAACCCGTATTTATTTGAAGGCCCTAATATTTTTATCGAGTCGCACAAAAAGCCGCTATTTGATGTCCCTATACTCAGGGCAGGAGGAAAACCTGTAGACGGCGGATTTTTGACTCTGACAGATGAGCAGAAGCAAGAATTACTGAAGGCAGAACCGCAGGCAGAACCATTCATCAGACAGTATATGAACGGAAACGAATTCATCAATAATATTCCCCGCTGGTGCTTATGGCTCGTCGGTGCTGAACCTTCAGAACTCCGCAAATGCCCGCGTGTATTGAAGCGTGTCGGTCAATGTCGTGATTACAGGCTCAAGAGCAAGAAAGATGCAACCAGAAGGGCGGCAGATACTCCCGGACTGTTTGCAGAGATAACGGAATGCAAAACGAATTATCTTGCAATCCCGAAGGTATCATCAGGAACGAGGCAATATATCCCTATAGGCTGGCTTGCCCCTGACGTTATAGCTGGCGATAAGCTGTTCACGTGCGACAATGCAACGCTGTACCAGTTCGGCATCCTGAATTCTTCCGTTCATATGGCGTGGTGCAGGACGATAGGGCAGCATCTGGGCACAAGCCACAGCTACGCAAACACATTCAACTACAACGCATTTCCTTGGCCTTCAGCCTCTGATGCCGTAATCAGGAAGATTGAACGTACAGCACAGGGAATCCTTGACGCACGGAAGCTGTACCCTAAGAGCACGCTTGCAGATCTCTATGATGTCCGCTCAATGCCCGTTGAACTCCGGAAGGCTCACAGGGCAAATGATGAGGCTGTTGTGTCTGCATACGGTTTCAAGAGACGCTTTCAGGACGAAAGGGAGCATGAAGAGGACATAGTGATTAACCTAATGTACATGTACAAAGATATAACCGGGTGCAGGGAGTTTTACGAGAGCTATCCGAATCTCAGATTATGGGAGAGGGTTTACGGGAAATATACAGGATAACGCGAAGGGCATAGAGTTTGAATGACGCAAACATTTTCGTTTTCCCAAAAATCCGGCCTCAATGAAGATGCTGTAATGTTTTACGCAAAAAGATAAATTTTATATCCGCTCGGAACAAGTTTTACTGCGCCAACAAAAATGCAATAAAAATCCCCTGAAGTTTTACGGGCTTCAGGGGAAAAATTTATGCTCTCCACAATTCCCACTTCAACAGCAGATCCGTCATGAAGTCATCAAGTTTAGGCAGAAGCAAAGCGTTAATCCCCTCCGGAATCCCGTAGAACCCTTCAGCGATCGAACACGCTATAGCCGTCAGAGTATCACTGTCTCCGCTCAGGGACACGGCGCACCGTGCAACACCCTCAAAGCTGTCGCCCTCAAGAAATGCCGTAACTGCTTCCGGCACTGTCTCCTGGCATGACTCAACGTGATAGTAGTCCGGCCTTATCTCGTCCAGTGTGCGCGAAAGATTGTAGCCGTATTTGCCCGTAACGTATGATTTGATTTCCGGCTTGGTCTTGCCTGTACGTGCAAGGAATATCGCACCTGCCGCAGCCTGCGCGCCCTTTATGCCTTCCGGGTGGTTGTGCGTAACACGTGCTGAAATCTCCGCGAACTTCTCGACTGTCTCAAGGTCATTGAATGCCCATGCAACCGGAGATACCCGCATTGCCGAACCGTTGCCGTAGCTCCCGTAAGGCTGGGGATCCTTCGAGAGAAGCCACCGCGCAAATCTTATTCCGTAACCTGCATCGGGGTATATATCCGCAACAGAACGCATAGACTTTATGACCTGATATTCAAACTCCTCTTCCGCACCGTCATAAAGCATGTATTTCACCGTAAATGTTTTCATGAGTGCATCAGCAACAGCCATAGTCATAACGCTGTCATCGGTGAAACATGAACGTTCCGACACTAACGGAAAATTCATTGAGTGTGCTTCGTCCCTGTTGTGATCAAATTCAAACGGACTGCCGATAATGTCTCCTGCTACTGCTCCAAGCATGATTTATCCCCTGAACGGCTTAACGTCCTTCACTGCGTCTTTCAGGGAAATCACAGCGTCCCCGTTGTCCGTGTCTATGAGGGTATATCTGCAGTTCCCCATGCCAAGCTCCTTCATGTAGGATAACTGCCTTAACCCATGCCTTGAAGTCATGCGCTCAACTAATGCGTGCCTGTCTTTCTCCGGCAGTGCGTACACCAGATCTACGGATGCGGAATCGATCGCAAGAATGTCCAGTGATGCAAGTATGCCTATGTTGGGAGTTACGACAGGTTCTGCCGCAGTCCCCTCACAGTCACATGATACTGACATGTTGCGCAGTACGTTGATGAATGCGATATGCGGCGCGAAATGGTCAACAGTTGCTTTCATGGACTCTGTGATGCGTTCCATCAGTTCTTCCTGTGCTATATCCCACTGGTTTGGCTGTCCGGGTGTGGTGTGAATCATTGCCTTTCCGATCCTTCCGTCAGCACAGCCTATGCCGATATTCTTGTTTGAGCCTCCGAAGCCTGCCATCATATGCCCCTTGAAGTGAGTCAGAACCAGCAAAGAGTCATAATTCAGCATATGATTCCCCACGTGCATTTCAGTGAAGTAGTGCCCGCCTTTCACCGGAATTGCCGCAGTGCCTTCTTCGTCCATGATGTCTACAGGCGCGAAATCCCAGCCGTTGACCTTCAGCGTGTCCCGGTGCTGTTCGGTGGTGTAGCGTCCTCCCTCGTAATATGCGTTCGTCTCTACTATGTGTGCTCCGGGAAGTTTCTCGGCAATAAGGTCTTTCACCCATGCGCGCGGAATGATGTTCGGTCCGTGAGGTTCTCCGGTGTGGAGCTTGATTCCGGTCTTGCCGGTGATGGTGCTGCTGATGCGGGCGTAAATCTTCCGGAGACCTTCAGATGACAGATCCCGCGTGAAGTATACGGTTGATTCTCCGCCTGTGCGCTTGTCGTATGGTACGTAAATATTTCCGTCTGCTGAAAGTGCCATAATATTTTTGTCCTCCTTGTCTGTTATGAAAACTGATTGTAGCATAAAACAAAAGCTCCGCAGTTTGATGCAGAGCTGATGATTTCATTATGGCGCGTCTGAGGAGATTCGAACCCCTGACCTTTGGCTCCGGAGGCCAACGCTCTATCCGCTGAGCTACAGACGCATTAACATGAAGAATTATAGCATATGATATAATCCCGTAAAAATTTCATGAAGGAGCAAGATGCAGCTTGAATGAACATGAATCCGCACCTAAACGCAAAGTAAGTTTCATTCATCCTAACCGTTCATTTGAGACTATGATCTCTATGATGAATCTTCACGGCTCAGGTTTAGAAAACTCATTAGAACGTGATGATGAAAATCCTGATTACGTTATAGCTGCCAATGAATGTTTCATGAGCACTAAAATTTATTCTGTACTGAAAAAGTATATGCAAAGCGGCAGAAACCGTATATTTATCCAACTGTCAAGGGAATGCGTAGAACCTGACTTAAACGTTTTCGATTATGCAACAACATGGAACAGAAAACATATTTATTCAGGAAGAATAATTCATAATGTCCCTTCAGTGCACGGTATACCACAGAACGATTTGACACGTGGTGAAGCTGCGAAAATTCTTCAGGACAGTCCGGGCTTCTGCAACTTCATATATTCTCACCCAAGTCCTGTAAGGGATAATTTTTTTCGTATGCTCTGTGAATACAAACGGGTTGATTCGTCCGGGAAATGTCTCAATAATACAGGAACAGAACCTACAAGAAGCGCGCAGAACTGGTACGATCTCAGCATAGACATGAAGAAAGGATACAAGTTCAGCATAGCAATGGAGAACGCATCATACAGCGGCTACACGTCAGAAAAGATAATCACAAGCCTTCGTGCTCATACAGTGCCTATTTACTGGGGAGACCCTGATGCGGCAGAGTTCATTAATCCGGAAGCATTCATAAACTGCCATGATTATTCGTCGTTTGATGAAGTCATAGAGAGGGTAAAAGAAATAGATAATAATGGTGATTTGTGGCTTGATATGGTAACCAAACCGTTTCAGACAGAGGAACAAAGACAAAAAACTATCAGCATCTTCAAAGAGTATCAGAAATTCTTTATCGATTTGTTTTCTCAGGATACAAGCAAAGCTAAAAGACGGCCTGAAGGCACGGTGCCTGATGTGTATTTTGAGAATTTTGGGAGCATTAATCTTCCTTTTCATGCAAAGATACTAAGGGAACTGAAGAGAATAAAACATCAGATTATGCCGGAAAGATAAATAAAGCCCCCTTGCGTTAAGAGGGCTGATTTTTATATTACGCCTTGTGCTATCTGCGTGAAAAACTTTATGAGCGGTTCAGAGTACAGCCCGTAAATGAAAGCCCCGGCCGCTAAAATCCCCATAGGCAGAAGCATTTGAATCCCGGGATCTGAAACGCCAGCATTAGCCGTCTCAAAGTCGAAATTCTTTCCCGGCATGATGAATATACTGAAGATGGAGAAGATATACAGCACCGTCAATACAGCACTGATCATCAGCATAGCTATTCCTGTATGCCCGAAAGGTGAATTTGCCGCAGACGCAATGCCGAGCTGCCATTTGCCCATAAACCCCGCAGAAGGAGGCAGGCCGCACAAAGCCAGTCCCGACACTAAGAGCATGAATGACACTTTAGGCATTCCCAGTCCTAAGCCGCGCATGTCAAACAGATATTCCCTGTCAGTCTGGCACAATACAGCTCCCGCACAGAAGAAGAGATTTATCTTCATGATTGCGTGCCCTCCCATGTGAGTCAGCGCGCCTACAAGGCCCTCAGGAGTCAGCAATAACACTCCCAATAATATATATGAGAGCTGGCTTATCGTGGAATATGCAAACCTCCGCTTCAGGTGCTGTGTAGCGAGTGCCATTGATGACCCATATACTATAGTTATGCACACCAGACCGAACGCTGCGTACTGCGCCCATGTCCCTACGAGGCTTTGAGGCTCAAACACGTACCATGTGAGGCGGGTTACAGCGAATATTCCTGCCTTCACGACAGCAACGGCATGAAGCAGGGCACTCACTGGAGTCGGTGCAACTGAAGCGCACGGAAGCCAGTCATGGAACGGAAAGACTGCGGCCTTTACCCCGAAGCCCAAGAATCCCAAGAACCACGCAGCAAGAAACATGTTATCCGGCTGTGATACCTTCAGAGTTCCGCCAAGTGCAAAGCTGTCACCTACGCCCTTGTACATTGTGTAGGTCAGCGCAATGAACGCACACGCCGCACCTGCAACCGAGTACGTGAGGTATTTCCTGCCGGCATATCTCCCGCGCCCGTCCATCTCGTGCATCACTAACGGCAGTGTCGTAAGGGTCATGACCTCATAGAACAGGTATAACGTCATCAGGTCTGCGGAGAAGGCTATACCAGCAACAACGCCGTAAGTCAGCGTGAACCATCCAAAAAATGCTGTCTCGTTGTGCTCATGGCTCATATACTCAAAGGCATAAAGTGTCGTCAAGGGCCACAGCACAGCAATAAGCACCGCAAACACCATTCCGAGACCGTCAAGCCTCAATGCAAACGCGGCATGTTCATAGAGGCGGAAAAGCGTTAATGTCTTTGCGGGAGGATATATGACCAGAAGAATTATTATTATTGTGTTGAGGATAACGGAACATTCAATAAATATATTCCGTGATTTTCTTTCGGTGAAATTTATTGCAGGTATCATTAAGGCTGTAAGGGCAGGAAGGAGTACGGGCAGAAGCAAAAATTTTTCACTCATGAACTGAAGCCTCCGTAACAAAAATTTTTATGGGATAAATGAATTATACAATTTTAACCCGTTCCCTGTCAGGGTGTTCGCCTCCCCATCCTAAAGGCGGCATGTTCTCAATCATCGCTATATCTTCAGAATTAAGCTGAAAGTTCATGCACTCAAGATTTGCCTTCAAGTGCTCAAGCCCTGACGCTTTCACCAGAGGCATAACCCCCTCATCAAGGCAGAACCGCAAACATAACTGCACCGTGCTGATATTGTATTTCCGTGCAAGCTCCTGAATCAGGACATCACCGAAAATTCTTCCGCGTGCCGTAGGACTCCAGGCCTGAAGCAAAATTCCCTTCTCCCTGTAGTAGTTCAGGGCGAACGGCTGAAGGTATCCCGGGTGAAACTCTAACTGCGCAACTTCCGGCATGACCTCGCACGAGGCAATGATATTCTCCGCATGATACGGAAGAAAATTGCTCAGTCCCAACGCCTTAATTCTTCCTTCCGAATATAATTCCTCCAGAACGTGCCATATATCGCGGTCAAGTTTCTTCCAGTCAGCATAATTCATGTCCGGTCTTGGCCAGTGGATAAAATAAACGTCAAGGTAATCTGTTCCGATACTCTCAAGAGACCGGTAAAATGCCGCCTTTACATCACCGGTCATATCAGACTTCCATAATTTTGACGCAATAATAAATTCTTCTCTCGGAATTCCGCTGTGCCTTATCGCATCACCGACGTATGTTTCAGTACCGTAAATTGTCGCAGTATCAAAATACCTGTATCCTGCTTCTATTGCTGGCAATAAAGCCTCAAGTTGTGCCTTGTACGTGCCGAAACCTACAGCAGGAAGTTTTAAACCGCCTTTGAGGTTAAATTGCAACATATAAATTACTCCTTCGTGTTTATGTAAATTTGACAGAATTAAAGTTGCGGTATAAAATTCCGTCTCAAATCAATTCAGACAAAATATATCTACAATTACCTTTCTAAATACCTTTCAGAATACAACAGCCGGAGTACGTAAAAAACCCCGGCTTTCAGTCTCTTCTATGGGTGTTCGCCGTATCCGGTTATACCGACCTGACCGTCAGCAAAACCCTGCTGTCCGTCCATCGTGAGAATACACCACTGATGCGACCATTGATTCTCGTTCGCATGTTCCCACGCATAGCCCATGTAATCAAGAACCCGGCCAAGTGCCCGCGTAGCTCCCGCGCATGTATACACTCCTGCAACAAATACCCCGTAAGGCGTTCGGTAATATCTGTTCTCATCGTTGCCGTATGTGCACTGCGAACAGTAACGCGCAACAAGCCTTGATGCCGCTCTGACCTTCTGCAGATCCGTAACTAGCGAGCCTTCAGCCATAACTGCATCAGCTATCTCCCTCGCAACAGCGTCTGCCTGTTCTCCCTGCTTCTGAGTCAGGCCCCTGTAGTAGCCGTGCGGGTCTGCCTTCTTTGTCGGAGCTTTTTGTTCGGTTTGCTGTGCTGGTGCAGTCTTTTTCCGTGCAGTCTTCTTCTTGGCCGCAAAAGATTCACCCGACATGCACGACAGAACCATAACTGACAGCATAAGGAGCGCAAAAATTTTCCGCGTCTTCATGTCCGTCTACTTGTTCAGGAACGCATTAACCTTCTCTTTGACCCTTGAGCCGTCCGCCTGACCTTTTGCCTTAGACATTACCGCCTTCATTAGCTTTCCCATGTCTTTGGGCGATGATGCGCCGATCTCCTGCGCCGCCTCCGTAATCATCGCGTCAAGTGCCTCATCACTAAGCTGGCTGGGCAGATACGGTTCAAGTATCTTTATCTCTGCAAGTTCAGACTCTGCCCTGTCCTGCGCACCGCCTGAAGCATACTGTTCCGCCGCATCCTTTCTCTGCTTGATTAGCCGACGAATCACCGCATGAACATCTGCGTCTAGTATCTCCACTCCCCTGCCTTTTTCTGCCTGCAGCTTTTGCAGTTCAGCCTTGAGCATACGGAGCGTTGAAAGCCTCGGTTCTTCGCGTGCTTTCATTGCCTGTGTTAAATCATGTGCTATATCCTGTGCCAATGACATTGTTATTATTCCTCCCATAATAAAAACGGGGAGCATCTTTCAGCCCCCCTAAAAGTTTTAGCCTATACTCCTGTGCCGCATTGATTTTCTCTTACGGGCAGCTTCGGCGCGCTTTATCTTCTTGGCATCGCTGGGCTTCTCGTAGTGTTCCCTTCTGCGTGCTTCTCTGAGTGTTCCTACTCTTGCCACTTCACGCTTAAAACGCCTGAGGGTATCCTCGAGCGACTCGCCTTCCTTACGGGTTACAGTCGTCATAATGTATCATTCCCTCCCTTCAGAATCTCTATATCAGCTCAGAACTTTATCCCGGAGGCCATCCGAGATTGCGTCCTGCCAGTAAATGCAAATGAAGGTGCGGGACTGTCTGTCCTCCCTGCTCGCCGGTGTTGATCACCATGCGATAACCCTTCTCATCTAGGCCGAGTTCCTTCGCGATCTTCACTGCACGGCCGATAAGCATTCCCCATACTGACGGGTCTTCGGCATGTGCGGAAGAAGCTATATGCTGTCTTGGGATAACCAGTATATGTGTCGGTGCTTGGGGATTGACATCACGGAAAGCGGCGACCTCATCATCACGGTAAACGAAATCAGTCGGGATTTCTCCATCAGCTATCCTGCAAAAAATACAATCACTCATAATTCATTGTCTCCTTTATAGCAACGCAATGAATTGTATACCAGTTTAACGACAAGCACAATTCAAAACTATACGTAAAAAACGAAATAAAATTATTGCCTGCCAGTTAAATTCTTCTTCAGGCACTCACGAACAGAACCGTTCCCCTTGAGCATCTCCAGCACAAAGCCTTCAACCTTTGCGCCCAGTCCTGCCTCATAGAGATCCACGCCGAAAATATTTTTGTTGCTGAGTATTGGCTTCAGCTTGACGCCGAGAGTCTCAGGCTTCCCGATAACTACGCCTTTAAGCTGTTCGGTCATCTCCGCATTCATGGGGTCAGGAGACAGCTCAAAGGGTTTTCCCTCATCGTCAACAGCAAGCAGGTATCTCACCCACCCAGCCACAGCCAGCGGTATAGCCTGAAGTTTTGCCGCACTGCCATCACGGGCAACATATGCCTTTACGGTCTCGCCGAACCTGAACGCAAGCCCCTGTGATATGTCCGTAGCGATTCTTGCGCTGGTGTCGCCTAAATACGGGTTCGGGAAACGCTCATTGATGCACTCGTCGAGGAACTTGCGCGGTGATATGATCTTCGGGTCTTCAACTACCGGGAGTGCCTCATCATATCCCAGTTTCCTGGCCAGTGCTGACAGTTCCGGATCGTGCATACCGTCAGCAAACAGAGTATAGCCCAGCATACGGTCATAGGTGCAGAGTGCAGAGTGAATCGGGTTCAGGCACGCAGTAACCTTCATGCGTTCCGACAGGTTGACGGTTTTGCGGTCAGTGAGATACATCCCGGCTTTCTCCAGCGGGGGACGGCCGTTCGGGAATGAGTCTTCAACAACGAGATAACCCGGTGCTTCAGCGTTCACGAACGGGGCTATATATGTGCTCCTGCTCGTAACAACTGGCTTCATGTTCTCTACTCCGTCGGCTTCAAGCATTGATGCAACATCATCACCCGGTCTGGGAGTAATCTTGTCGATCATAGTCCACGGGAAAGCTATAACCTTCTCGTCCTCAACATATGCGGCAAATTCGGCCTCAACTAATCCCTTCTCCTGCCATGTCTTTACGGTCTCAACAACACTATCACGCAGCTTCTTCCCGTTCCGTGATACGTTATCCATCGAGACGAGCGCAAGAGGATATTTGCCGGCCTTGAAGCGTTCATACAGCATTGACGCAACAACAGCCATAGCCCCGGAAGGATTCGCAGGGCCGTTATCCATGTCGCTTTTGACGTAGCCGAAGTAATTTCCGTCCGCACCTCTGAGCGCATAGCCTTTCTCCGTGATGGTGAATGATACCATCTGCAATGACGGGGACGAGAATATTTCCTTGAGCCGTGTCCAGCAAGCCGCAAATTTGGGCTGTGCCTTCAGTGCCTCAGTGAGAGAGCCTAAAACCTGTTTGTCGGTCTTGCCGTCTGCATGAAGGGTTACAGCAAGCACAAGGTTATTGAACGGGTCATAAATCTTGTCGACAATGTCAAAATCAAACGTTTCTGCACAGATTATCCCGCGATCCATGAGGCCGTCCTGTATGAGCTTGTCCGCAATGCCGCCGATGAAAATCCTGAAGATATTTCCTATGCCGAAGTGAACCCATAAAGGATTTTTGCGGGTATCGTCTGCTAGTTTTTTCGGGTCATATGCTGGGAGGGATATACCGGCTTTTTGCCATGCTGCTGCGTCTTTAATGCCTTCATAGCTTAATATCATTGCTTTAATTCCTCCTTAAAGGTAAAAAAATACAGGGAACAGGATTAACCCGCTCCCTGCATAACAGCTTGCTTAGTCTTTCTCGTCCGGGTCAACGTCAACAATAACCTTCATTGTAGTTTCGCGGTTGTTGTCGATATATTTATACGCTTCCGGCCAGTCCTTGAACGCAAAATGAGCTGTCCGAAGCGGCTTGAGCTGGATTTTGCCCTCTTTCACGAAGTTGATCGCGTCAACAAAGTCTTCATGCCTGTACATCATTGACGTATTGAGGTCAAGCTCGGAGTCATTCAGCTTTGCGAGGTCAATATTTGCCTTCTTGCCGAACACTGCAACAAGAATTATAGTGCTTCCCTTGCGTGCGTTCTGTATTGCCTGATCCATAGTAATATCACTGCCGGCACACTCATATGCCACGTCGTATTTGTCCGGACCGAACGTGTCAAGCACTGCCTGCTTGTAGTCGTTCTTCATGGTGTTCACTACAACATCAGCTCCCAGCTTCCTGGCCAGTTCAAGCCTTCCGTCTGAAATGTCCGTAGCCATGACCTTAGCCGCGCCTAACGCCTTCAGGGACTGAATGAGCAGTATACCTATAGGCCCGCAGCCCAGAACTACAGCCGTACAGCCCTTAACGCCGGGAAACCTCTTTGCGGCATGGACGGTAACAGCAAGAGGCTCCATCATCGCGCCGTCAGAATAGCTCAGCTCATCCGGAAGTGCCGTTACTTTGCTCTCATCAATGGCGAAGTAATCACTGCCTGTACCTGTCGTCTGAAAGCCGAAAACCTTTAAGCTTTCACACAGATTGTATTTGCCGTGAAGACACGGGTAGCACCTTCCGCACACTACCTGCGGCTCAAGCACAACACGGTCGCCGGGCTTGAACTTCTTTGCGTACTCTCCGCACTTCACGACCTGCGCAGAGACTTCATGACCCTGCACGATAGGATATGACGTGTAAGGGTGCGTTCCGTGATACACATGAATATCACTGCCGCAAATGCCTATCTTCTTTATCTTCACCAGAACCTGATCCGGGCCGGGTTCAGGCACTGGCACTTCACGGTAAATTATTTCACCGGGCTTCTGCATGACTTCCTGAGTCATCATTTCACTCATAATAATTATTTCCTCCTCTGATTGTCTAATCGTATATATTCTTCATGACCTATCGCATCATACTCTGCAAGTTCGTCATGAAATGCCGTGCACCATAAGCGCATTTTCTCCCCAAAGCCTGAAACCTGAGCTATGCCTCCCGACATCTGCCATATATCCTCACAGGCCTTGAGCACCTTTTCATCATCACTAGCCTGACGAAACCCCATGAACCTGCTCGCATAGTTCCCGCTCCTGCACGTAGAGAGATACCGCCCTGCGACATTCCTGTACTCATGATACATCAGGGATTCGTGAGAGTCATTCATGAGAAGTTCTACTATTATAGTATTGATTTCGCGTTCCCTGAACTTCTTGAAGAACCCGCCCTTATTGCAGAGCTGCTGAAGGCATATGCAACGCCACAGCCACCAGTCTACGTTTTTGCGTCCCCTGTTTTCATGATCTGAATATCTGTTATTGTAGACAGTCCGCAGAAATTTCACGGTGTCATCTTCCGGCATTGCGTCAAGGATTGCGAGCCGTTTTGCCGGGTCAAGCTCCATATAGTACGGTTTCAGTTTCTCGTCAAGCTCATACATTGTTCAATAAAAATACTCCCGCCCGTAATGCAGAGCAGGAGCAAATATTTTCTGCGTTAAGATGCCTGGCGTTTTTTCGAGAAGCAGTCAAATCCTACTGCAACCGCCAGCACTAAGCCCTGTACAACCATCTGCGTATACTCGCTTACGTTCGCCATAACCATTCCGCTCTTCAGTGAGCCGATGATCAGAACGCCCGCGATAACTCCGGACATATGTCCGATACCTCCTGCAACAGAGACACCGCCCAAGACTACGCATGTGATGACCTCAAACTCAAAGCCTACAAGCGAAGAAGCCTGCGCTGATCCTGTACGCGAAAGCACGATTATTCCGGCAAGCCCCGCAAAGAAACCTGAAAGCGCATAGATTAGGTATTTCATCTTGTTGACGCGGATTCCAGAAAGCTCCGATGCTTCTTCATTGCCGCCGATAGCATAGAAGTAACGCCCGAAATATGATTTGTTCAGTATGAAACTTCCTATAGCAAAGCAGATAACCATGATTATTGCGCACACAGGAATTAAGCCGATTCCCTGTCTGGGGAACAGACTCCAGTGATTCAGAGACCAGCGCGCAAAGAATCCTAATGTAGGATCACCCGTCAGCCCTGCTTCAGGTGCATAGCGCAGAACGTCAGGGATCGGAAGGCCGCCCGATAATATATAGGATAATCCCCTGAAGATAGTCTGCGAGGCAAACGTCGCTATAATTGCAGGAATGCCTATTGTTGCAACCATAAAGCCGTTAAGGACTCCGATTAGTGTTGCCATTATGATTGAAACAATAATTGCAATCCACATATTCCAGCCCATATTCATCATCAGGTGGGCGCAGACTACGTTGACGAGCACTATTATTGACGCGATAGAAAGATCAATGCCGGCAATAAGTATAACGAACGTCATACCGATTGAAGCAATGCCGTAGTATGAAACCTGACGCGATATGCTCACGATGTTTGGCAGTGATAAAAATTTAGGGTTGAAGTAATAGAATATTGCTATCTCCGCTATGAAGACAAGCCATATAGCATTTGCCTTGAATGCAGACATGAATTTATTTTCGTTCATTCTTACACAGCCTCCTTCTTGCTGTCCGGGATAACGCCCGACGCGTATGACATGATTGTATCTGAATTGAACTCTTCCTTTTGAAGCTCGCCCATAACCTTATTTTCGGCCAAGACAATTATACGGTCCGACATGCCGATTAACTCTTCCATCTCCGATGAAATCATCAGGACGGCCACACCCTGCTCAACAAGGTCATTAATCAGCTTGTATATCTCAAACTTTGCGCCGACATCGATTCCCCTTGTGGGTTCATCAAAGATAATCAGCTTTGAGTTAGCCGCAAGCCATTTCGCAAGAATAACTTTCTGCTGGTTACCGCCTGAAAGATTCTTCACGAGCTGGTGAATGCTGGGACATTTTATCTGTATATCCTCACGGTATTTTTCTGCTGTAGTCTTCTCTACCTTAGAATCTATAACGCTGGCCTTAGAGATACGCTCATAGATCGGCATTGATATATTATTCTTTATGGAGTTGGTGAGGAGTGCACCGTGTTTTTTCCTGTCCTCCGGGAGCAGTGCTATTCCGTGATCTATTGCCGCTCTGGGTGCTTTGGGGTTAATCTCTTTGCCCATGAAAATAATCTTGCCCTTCTCTTTGGGCTTTGAGCCGAAGATAACTTCAGCAATCTCCGTCCTTCCTGCACCGACAAGGCCGCCGAGTCCCAGCACTTCACCTGCATGAACCTGGAACGATACGTCCTGATCCCCGTTGCCGTAAACGTGCTGAAGCTCAATCACAACATCATCACGGATACAGGGTTTGCGCGGAGGATATTTCTGCGTCATCTCGCGCCCGACCATCAGCTTAATGAGATCGTCAACCTGATGCGGTATCGTTGCCGGGTCCTTGTCCGTTATGAGTGTATCAACATATTCGCCGTCGCGGATAACTTCGATTCTGTCGCTCAGCCTGAATATTTCTTCAAGGCGGTGTGAAATGTATATTATTGATACTCCTCTTGACTTCAGCAGCTCAACAACCTTAAACATGCTTTCTACTTCATTTGTTGTGAGCGGTGCGCTGGGTTCGTCCATGATGAGAACCTGTGCATTCTGCTGTATGGCCTTTGCGATCTCTATCATCTGCTGATAGCCTACGGACAGATTCTTCACTAGTGCGCGGGGATCTATCTTAATGTTGAGCTGTTCAAATGCCTTAGCCGCTTCTGCCTCCATAGCCTTACGGTCAATAACTATTCCGTTCTTCTTGAGGATAGGCCGGCCCAAGAACATATTTTCAGCCGCCGAAAGTTCTCCTACGTTGTTGAACTCCTGATAGATGATAGCTATTCCGTTCTCTGCAGCAAGCTGGGGAGTCATACGCGCAAACTCTTTGACTTCTCCGTCTTTCTCTTTCTTGACCTTGATTTTGCCTGAAGTCGGGATAACTGCACCGGAACAGCACTTGATCAGCGTCGATTTACCTGCACCATTCTCGCCTATGAGTCCGAGAATTTCACCGCGCCTAAGCTGAAGGGTTACGTCCTTCAACGCTATAACTCCGGGATATTCCTTGCGTATGTGTTCGAGTTCAAGCACATAATCTTCTGCCATGTCTGCACCTCCTGTTGCAAATCATAAAAACGAGCCTCCCAAAAAGGGAAGCCCGTAAAACTCACATAATTTATTTCATTCCTGCCATGATCTTGCTGACGTTATCCAGCGTTATCGGAGCAACTGCCCTGAACACGTTTTTAGCACCAACATTGTCCTTGAGTATCAGAGCAAACATTGACGCGCAAGCCTTGCCGGTGTCCTCGTCTGAACCCTCAAAGCCGATAATGCCTTTTGCGGGGTATGTCGGGTCTGCAAGCTGGCCTAACTGCTGTTTCGTTACGTCCGTCGTGAACACGCCCATATCCTCCGGGATATTTCCGCCGGTGAATATCTGCAGTGCTTCATCTGCTCCGATCATTGCACCTGCGCCGATTCCTGTTACGACTCTGCAGTCAGGGTGTGCCTGAAGGATTGTCTCCATTGCGTTCTGTGCAAGGTTAGCCTCGATTGCGGCCTGTGTTGCAACGATCTCATATTTGCCGTCTGCCTTGTTCTTGAGGCCGATATTGATTCCGTTCTCACGCTCAAGCAGTATTTTTGTCTGGGGATAGCCGATTACTGTAACTTCTGCCTTCTTATCTGCAGTGTAATACTTGCTGATGAAGTCTCCGGCAAGTTCTCCGATAGCTATTCCGAGATCCGTATTGCTGAGTATCCAGTTTGCGTCAGTGTTCTCCATCGGGTCATCCCAGCACATTACCTTTATGCCGAAATTCCTTGCATCAGCACAGGCATCTTCAACGGCGTTTGCGTCCGAAGGGTGCACCATGATGAGATCACAGCCGGCAGACACGAAATTTTCGATCTGGCTGATCTGGGTTGCTGAACTGTCATTGCAGCCGACTATCGTATATTCTGCTCCGGCAGCTTCAAGCACTTCACCTAGTGCTGTCATAACGCCTGCCCAGTAAGCATTCTGGAGAGACTGAATAGTTATGCCGAGTTTCTTTCCTTTGAGGACGGACATATCAGCCTTTGCGTAGAACTCAGGGCTTGCCTTGATGCCTTCGGTTGTTGTAGTGTCGGCGGCCATTGCGCAAACAGGAAGCGCGAGAATCATTAACAGACAGAACAGAGCAAAAAACTTCTTCATTTATATAACTCTCCTTTTGTTGAATAAATATATATTTTCACGCCTTCAGCAAGGCATGATTCCCAATGATGATTTAGAAGCAGGTGAATGCACCGTCAAGAATGAAGTCTGAACCTGTAGTGAATGTGCTTGTGTCTCCTGCAAGATACACGCAGATTGATTCGAGTTCTTCGGGTTTGCCTAAACGTCCCATAGGCGCAAGTTCATTCCACTTGGCGATTAACGGCTTCAGGAACTCTGAGCTTAACGTTAAATCCGTGCCGATATAGCCCGGGCTGATGGAATTTACGCGGACTCCTCTTTTTGCCCACTCGATAGCTAACGACTTGGTGAGCTGGATTACTCCGGCCTTTGATGCGTTGTATGCACACTGGGGCTGAGGAACATTCACGATATGTGCGGACATTGATGCGGTGTTGATGATTGACCCGCCGCCATGAGCAAGCATATATTTCCCGGCGATTGTGTCGGTGAGAAATACGCTGTTCAGGTTCACGTCAATATTCTTCTTCCACTGAGCGTATGACATTTCATCAGCGGCAACGTTAATGCAAATCCCTGCATTTGCGTGGCAGAAATCCAGTCCGCCGAGTTCTGCAACAACCGTATCAACCATTGCCTGAACGTCAGCCTCATTCGTTACATCGCATTTGATGGCTATAACCTTGCGTCCTGTAGCTTCTGCAATCTCTTTCGCAGTCTTCTCTGCCTCTGCAATATCGAGATCTACAATGGCTATATCTGCTCCTGCCTCAGCGAATGCCTTAGCCGTGCATTTGCCGATGCCCCTTGCCGCACCGGTAACGAAGCCCTTTTTGCCGTCGAGCCTCATTTTTTCGATAATACCCAAAATTAACTCCTCCTAACGTGTGTGAAGTGTAAAAGAAGTTGCGCTGTCTGAAATTTTCAATTATGTAAAGTGGATTGACATAAATATAACTTGAAGGGCTGAAAGTGTCAATTTGTATGAATTACCTACCCTGCCAGCACACAGCAATAAAAAATCCCCCTCGGCTTAAGGGGGACAATATCAGCAAATGTCTATGAGTTTGCCGCGATATGTTCTGCCGCAGCCTTACCGCTGAACACCGCAAATCCCTGGCATGATCCCTCGCATATACTGACATCATACGAGTCGCCGTAAATTCCTCCTGCATCGCAACCTACAGCATAAAGATGCGGTATGGTCTTGGCCTCCGCATTGAGCACCTGAGCATCATGGGTAACCTTCATTCCGCCGACTGTCGCGAAAATTCCCGTGAGAAGTTCGAATGCGTAATACGGGCCTGACTCTAACGGGAAAAGGTATTTTGCGTCTTTTCCGAACTCCTCATCAACACCCTTAGCGCAGTAACCGTTGTATTTCTCGATTGAAGCCTTCAGTTTTGCCGCATCAAGTTTGAGTTCTGCCGCAAGATCTTCAAGTGTCTCTAACGGGCCGTGTATGTATGGCCCGCTCTTCTTGTCTGCCTTCTTTGCGTTGAACTGATTCCATAACTGGGTTAACGGCTCTCCTGCATGGAGATATTCACCGCATCCGAATGTCCCGCCGTGCTCATACATGTTATCCATCTGCTTCTGCGTAACGATTGAAATTACCCTGTCCTGCATACTTTGGGCATTTCCGGAGAAACTGAAATTGCGTTCTGCGTAATACTCATTCACGAACCGCTGACAGTCGCCGTTGATCCAGAAGTACGGCTGAAACGCTGAAGCGGAGTAGAGATGCGTACCGTACATTACTCCCGGTATGCACCCGCCGTAGAACACCATGCAGCCCGGTGAAGGAGCCAGCACGCCGCCCGCCTGCCTTGCCGCATTGATGCCGAAGCCATTGCGTCCTCCTGCTCCCATCGGGTCAATGCGTTCAGGATTCTTGCCGAACTCCCTCATCATGTCCGGGTTGTCCGAATATCCTCCCGTAGCGAGTATTACTCCCTTTGAGGCGTTATACTGCACATATACGCCGTCTTCCTTCGCGATAATGCCCGTAACCGTTCCGTCATCCGCCTGAAGTATCCCGACTCCCTCGCTTCCCAGCACAATCGAAGCACCTGCGGCAGTTACTGCTTTAGTGAGGTTGTCGACGTATGTCCTGCCGGAAATCTGCCCCTTCTCGTATTTGTACTGATGCCATGTGTTGTATTCGTTGTCGCACATCGTGCCTGTTCCCTGAAATTCAACTCCGACGCTTTCAAGCCATGCAATATTGTCGCCGGATTTGTCCATATAACTGCGGAATAATGCCCCGTCTGCATACCAGTGGTGAAAGTCCATTGCTTTCGTGAACAGGTCATATCCCAAGTCGGGAGGATTCTTGCCGTTCTCTTTCTGTATGTGGCTGTTGACCGCAAACAGTCCTTCAGTGAACAGCGTTGTGCCTCCCGTAACCTTGCGCTGTTCTAGCAGTACTGTCTTCATTCCGAGCTGTGCAGAACGTATTGCAGCAGTCATTCCGCCTCCCCCTGCACCGACGACGACAACATCAAAATCAAGCGTCCTGCTGATGTCGTATTTTTCCTGCGGAAGATAACTCTTTGCGGACTCTTCTGCCTGTGATGACGTTATGCTTACCGGTGCAAATGCGGCCGCAACACCAGCAACTGCCGCGCCCTTTAGGAATGAGCGTCTTGTGATTTCCATTGCCATATAAATTGCCTCCTTATATGAAACATTAGGAATTAAATTTTTACGAAGAAGTTTGAAAGTGTAAAACATTATATACTAATATTACTTTCAATACATTGCTAAAATATACCAATCCCCAACTGGCAGGAGGCAAAGTATATTGACGAAGGTAACCCGTATAACTCCGGAACAGATACGCGAGACCAACAGGCAAATCATCTATGAATACATATACAGGCACGGACAGGTATCACAGCAGGAAATTTCCAGCGCCCTGAAGATGAGCCGCCCTACCGTAGCAAGCAACCTTTCAGCGATGGAGCATGAGGGACTGATTCAGGCAGCTTTGCCCGAACGCAGAAGGGATATGCCGGGAAGAAAGCCGGTTATGTGGTCAGTGTCTTCATGCTACAGGATTGCTGTAGGCGTAGAGATCGTGAAACACATGGTGAAGATTGCTGCAGTGGATCTTTACGGAAGGGCACTGAAGATAACTAAATCATACACTGAATACGAGAATAGCGAGACATACTACGAACATATAAGCACAATGGTAAAGGACTTCATTAATTCACTAAGCCTGAAAGATAATATTTTAGGGATAGGCTTTGCTCTTCAGGGGCTTGTGTCGGAAGACGGGACAACAATAATTTACGGCGAAATCCTGAAGTGCACAGGGCTGAGAATTGATGTGTTCGCTAAATGGCTCGATTATCCGTGCAAGTTCATTCACGAACCGGACGGAGCTGCACTGTCGGAGCTTTGGGTGTCGCCTGAACTGGAGAACGCTATATATCTCTCTCTTAGCGAGCATTTAGGCGGGGCTATGATCAAGGACAGGGAACTATCGAACGGAATGCACAGACATACAGCAACATATGAACATATTACTGTTTGCCCGGGAGGCGAGCTGTGTTACTGCGGGAAAAGAGGCTGTTACGAAACTATATGCTCAAAGGTGGCATTACTGCGGGGAGAAGAACCCGATGAATTTTTCACGAAAGTAAGGAACTGCGAACCGGAAGCGTCTGAACGATGGGAAAATTTTTTGCGTTATCTCGGAAGACTCATAGCACACCTTCACTTAGTTGCAGATACAAAATTCATTCTTGGCGGACACCTCGCGCCGTACTTCACGGAAAATGACATAAAGATACTCTATCATTATGTAAGGGAGCGCACGCCATTCACAGAAGATGATGATTATATACTGCCGAGCAAGATGCCTTCACACAATATAACCATAGGTGCAGCACTCCCGTATATTATAGATTTTCTGACTTATGCAGGACGTGATTAATTCCTGCTTATCATCTCTCTTACGGTTTCAGGACTGATTTTGCCCTCCATAGGCCCGAAAGCAGCAGCATTCAGCGCACCAGCAGCAGCTCCCATCTCTGCGCATTCCTTGAGGCTTTTACCCTCAGCAAGACCGCACACGAACGCACCGTCATACGAATCACCCGCGCCTGTAGCATCTTCCTGCACAACCTTATAGATTGGCTGTGTTACCTCAAGCCCTTTGCGTGAATACACACGGGATCCCCGCGAACCGTCCTTCAGCACTAACAGTTCAAGATTCTCATTCGTGAAAGCCTTAGCTATAGCCTTCTCTACGTCATCCTCCTGCATAAAGAATTTCAGCTCAGAGACTCCCGGCATAAAGACTGAAGCATTATTCATGACCTCGCGAAGGATTCCCCACACCGATTCATCCTTCACCATCTCAAGCCTGACGTTAGGGTCAAACGTAATCTTCACGCCGTTAGCCTTCAGCATGTTCATGGTTTTGACGATCTCACGCGCAAAATTCATGTCCGCCATAAGCGAACAGCCCATGACGTGCATATATTTTGTGTCCTCAAAGCCGCTCATGTCTGCCGGGGCTTTGGCTTTTACGCACGGTGAGTTGTCCATATAGAACAAAAACTTTCTCTCGCCGTCGGAAGTGTACGCAACAAAAGCTATTCCCGTGTGCCCGTCATCAGGAACTATTACCCTGCTAACGTCAACGCCGTCATGTTTGAGCCTCCGCAAAATATTTTCGCCGAACTCGTCATTGCCGACACCGCTTATTATTGCCGTTGAATGCCCTAACCTTGCCGCAGTGCTGATGAATATTCCAGGCGCGCCGCTGGGGAAAGGCCCCCTGAAGTAGTCCGTTTCGTGAAGGGGTGTATCTTCCTTCGGCCTCATGATCTCGACTAAAAGCTCGCCCATAATTACAATTTCTGCCATATTTACGCCTCCTGTAAGTTTTGGGAATAATTTATATTACCGTTAAGAAATTCATCAATCAAGCTATAATAATATCAATTCCAAAAACTACAAAATTTTTATGGAGGTTCAATTATGACAAAGAAATTTGTTGCGCTCCTTCTTATTCTTTCCCTTACTCTGGGAATTGCTCCTGTGGCTTCTGCTGCACCCATCAAAATCGGTATCTCTATATGGAGTTCAACCGACACGCTCGGCAGTGAGTGCAAGAGAATCATTGATGCGGCGGCGGCGGCTCTAGGCGTTCAGACACAGTGGGTAGATCAGGCTCATATCTCCGAACAGGTTACGTCAAGTGCGGAGACTCTTGCTCTTGCCGGCTGCGACGGAATCATCATCTGCAACAGTGCCAGCGCAGAAATGGGAAGCGTAATCAAGACATGCGACGAGAATGAAGTATACGTTGCACAGTTCTTCCGCGTGATCGACAAGGACGCTAACCCCGATGAATATGCTCAGGCTTCCGCGTCAAAATATTATGTCGGTGCAGTTCATGAATCCGAGTTCGACAACGGCAAAACATTGGTGCTGATTCTTGCAGGACAGAAGGGCTGTCGCAAGATAGGGCTTGAAGGCTGGGAACCCGGCGACGCAACATTCTTGGGACGCTGGGCAGGCTACAAGGCTGGCGTTGAAGCATGGAACGCAGAACACCCGGACGACAAGGTTACGCTTCTTGATCCCCAGTACGGACGCACGACAACGGACACCGGAAGGGCTACGGCTGAGGCAATAATCGACGCTAATCCGGACATTGACGCGCTCATCGTTGCAGGCGGCGGCGGTGATACTCTTCTCGGTGCTATCGCGGCAATAGAAGCGAAAGGACTCACAGGCAAAATCGCAGTGGTGTCAACTGACTTCCTGCCCGACCTTGACGCAAAGCTGAAATCCGGTGCAATGGCGGCTGAATCCGGCGGACATTACGCAGATCCTTTCTTTGCGTTCCTGATGGTATACAACACAATACGCGGAAAATATACGGCCAATGATAACGGCTTCCATGATATGGTGTTCCCGTATATGTACGTTGCATCACCGGCAGACTATGCGAACTACGCACAGTACTTCACCGGGGATCAGCTTCCCTACACTGCGGACGAGATAAAAGCACTTGCGGAGCTTCCGTATGATGAACTTGCGGCGGCATGTGCAAAACTTTCCGTTGAAGATGTCGTAGCGCGTCATTCAAAGTAGATTCAATCATGAATTACCGGCGGAGTCGGGGATAAAACCGGCTCTGCTTTTTTGTGCATATTAAGGAAGTGAAAAGGCAATGCAGAATTTCAGAAATTCCCGCTTGTTCGGCTTCGTGATTCTTGGGGCAATGGTGCTGTTTTTCTATGCGCTGTTCAAGTTCCTTACTCCGACGAATTTCGGAAGCCCGGCAAACATGTATTCATATTTCCAGTCGTCAATAATATATTCAGTCGGCGGATGCGGCTTGTACTTTATTGTTGTGATGGGGCTGTTTGATTTCGCTGTTGGTGCAAATATAGTCCTGTCATCAATCGTCGGTGTGATACTCTCTGAGAAGTTCGGTTATCTCGGCTTTCTCGTCGGCTGTCTTGGGTGCGGTACGTTAATCGGAATCATTATAGGCTTTCTCTACAATCAGCTTAATGTGCCGTCAATGATCGTTACGGTAGGTTTGATGCTGGTGCTTGAGAGTGTTGCTGTATTCGTTGCAGGAGGCGTGAAACAGACATTAGCCCCTGAACTGCGGTTCTTCTCCGGTGCTCCGGGCAACATAATTCTTGCGTTCATGGCTTTTGCGTTGATGTGGTTCATACTCAACTACACCAAGATCGGAACATACTGCAACGCAATCGGCTCTAATGAGTTCACGGCCAAGAATATGGGAATAGATGTGAAGAAGTATAAGCTGATAGGGTTTGCGCTGCTTCATTTCTTTGTCGGGATTATGGCTGTGCTTACGGTCTCATACGGCACAACCATGACGGCACTAACAGGAATGTCCACGATGAGCAGGAACTTTCAGCCCCTGATGGGTACATTCTTCGGCGTGGCATTCAGGAAGTACGGAACGCCCATCAGCGCAATAGTAATCGGTGAGTTCATCATAGCGATAATCTTCAACGGCTTTGTGGCTCTCGGCGCGCCGACGACAGTACAGAACATAGTAACCGGTGCGGCACTGCTCCTGATAGTAACGCTTACTGCACGGGGCAAACGCGGTTCTGTGGTGAAGTAGCAGGAGGTGAGAACATATGACTATACTGCTTAAAGCTGAACATATAGACAAAAGATTTGGGATAACCCATGCAGTAAATGATGTCAGCATAGATATTGAGGCCGGAGAGATACGCGCACTTATCGGCGAGAACGGGTCAGGCAAGAGCACATTCTGCCAGATGCTTTGCGGTATATACTCTATAGGCGGAGGGACATTCACGCTTGACGGGCAGGCTATGAGTGTCCGCAATCAGGTTGAAGCCAATAATCTCGGAGTGTCTATCATCGTTCAGGAGATGGGGACACTTTCAGGGCTGAGTGTTGCAGAAAATATCTTTCTGGGACATGAAGAACCATTCATGCACTGGGGGATAAAAGATACCCGCGCAATGATTCGGGAAGGGCAGAAGCTGCTTGACGAGTACGGATTCGGCAAGATACGGGCCGGAGCAATGATCGACAACTATAACTTTGAGGACAGAAAACTTGTAGAGATCGTGAAGGCTACATACTTCAAGCCGAAGATTCTTATTGTTGACGAGACTACTACGGCACTGTCACAAAACGGCAGGCTTGAGCTGTATAAGATCATGGACGCAGTGAGGGCAGACGGAAGAAGCGTAATATTCATCAGTCATGACTTGGCCGAAGTGCTTGCGCATTGCGACACTGTCAGCATACTAAGGGACGGCGAATATATCGACACCGTGAACGCAAAAGATACAGATGAAGACGGGCTGAAACGCTTGATGGTGGGGCGTGAGATCGGTTCTGCATACTACCGGACTGATTACGGCAGGGAAATATCGCCTGAAGTTGTGCTGAGCGTCAAGGGCGTAACAGTTCCCGGACAGATTGAGGATGTCAGCTTTGACCTGCACAGGGGAGAGATTCTCGGCTTCGGCGGGCTGTCTGAATGCGGAATGCACGAGGTAGGGAAGGCAGTATTCGGCGCGTCATGGGACAGGCGCGGAAGCGTAACGCTTTCTGACGGCACAGCGATAAACGATATACCTTCAGCCATACACCACTCAATAGCATATGCCTCAAAGGACAGGGACAACGAGAGCATAATACTGAATGAAAGCATAAGGAACAACATAATACTTCCGTCAATAGATGACCTCGCCAATCACCATATACTTAACGGGCGGAAACTCAGCCGGTTTGCGAAAGAGTATGCTGACCAGATGCAGACAAAAATGCAGGGGATAAACCAGTTCGTCTCGGATTTGTCTGGAGGGAACAAACAGAAAGTAGTGCTTGCCCGGTGGATAGGGAAGGGCAGTAACATTCTTGTGCTTGACTCTCCTACAAGGGGAATTGACATAAAGGTTAAACAGGCTATTTACGCTTTAATGTCAGAACTTATTGCGCAGGGAAAATCTATCATCATGATTTCAGAGGAGATACCTGAATTGCTGGGAATGTCCGACAGAATACTGATCATGAAGGACGGCAGGATTAACGGGAGCTTCACGAGGAGCAAAGAACTCAGCGAGGAAGATCTCATTGCGAAAATGGTGTAGGAGGTGAAGGCAATGAACAATGAAAACAGGACATCATTTTTTGCGTCTGATACGTTCAAGGGATTGCTGCCTTTCATAGGGCTTGTAGTGATTGTTGGAGCTATGTACTACCTGACTGACGGAAGGATCATGCAGCCACGCAGGTTAAGGCTGTTATTGTCGCAAGTGTATTACCCGATGATAGTTGCAACGGGAGTATTCTTCGTGATGACTCTCGGCTCAATAGACTTCACGGAAGGCTCAACTCTTGGCGTAGCGTCAATCGTAATATCTGAACTGTCATTCTACAGCATACCATTAGCGATAACCGGCGGCATTCTGACCGGTGCGGCTATTGGTGCGGTCAACGGGTTCTTTCACGTCAAATTCAAGCTCCAGAGCTTCATCGTAACCATATGCACAATGTATCTCTTCAGGGGCGTATGCGCATACATGACGACGGAGACGGCAATACCTGCTTCTGCGGCGATAAAGGCACTGGACAGCGACAACCTGAAGATAGGGATAACGCTTGCCGTTCTGATTGTTGCGTTCTTCCTGTTCCGGTTCACGAGGATCGGAAATGACGTAAAGGCTGTAGGTTCGGGTGAGACTGCTGCGAGGTTCTCCGGGGTTCGCACGGACAGGGTGAAGTTTCTTGCGTTCGTGGCGGCAGGAGCACTTACGGGGCTTGCGGCGTTCGTGAACGTCATAAAGGTAGGATCAATCACTGCAACTGCGGGCAACCAGTTAGAGACGCAGATATTAATCTCTCTTGTACTGGGAGGACTGCCGATAACGGGAGGCTCAAAGGTGAGGTTCTCGAATATCGTTGTAGGGACTCTGATGTATACGATTCTGAATAACGGACTCGTCATGTTAGGATTTGAATCTGCAACACAGCAGCTGATCAAGGGTATAGTGTTCCTGCTGTTTGTTGCACTGACGATAGACAGAAAGGCATTGAAGGTCATAAAGTAAAAATTAGCGTCCCTCCTGTTGCAATAACGGGAGGGATATTTTTTTGCCCTTGCAGTGTAAAATTATTCATGAGGTGATAAGAATAAAACTATATGACGATGGCGGACACGAGATAACTACCCCTGCAATGCTGAAGGTGTTAAAGGCTGTGGCGGGGCTTGTTGCTGATGTTGAAACCGGGCAGAAAGAGCCTGAAGAGGACACATACGACGATATTATCGTTTATGACGACGACGGCAACAGGATAACCAACATTGCAACGCTGAGAGCTATATGATTCTCCCCTACCTCCTGAATGGAAAGATCACCAGCTTAAAGGGATCAGAAGCGAGATAAGGGAGTGCCATATAAAAGGTGATTTACTGCTTGTGTACAGAATAAATTACGACGGCACTGCTGAGGATATCACGTTTCTTAGGGAGGTATTCATTCAGAAATATTTTCGGGAAGATAGACGACATCACCGCAAAAATAAAGTAAAAACCTCCTCATGATACAATAAGGGAGGTTTTGTTATCGGTTTCATATGTTTATGAAAAAATTGTGAACGTGTGCGAAAAAATAACAAGGCCGTGATATAATATTAATCACCAAAATAAAACTATGCACGTAACCGCCTTGTTACGTGGTAATTATATCACATTGAATTTTAGGCGTGAACTTTTACGTGCAGGTTTTTTCTTTCTGCGGTTGTCCGGTTGTTGGTTTGGGGACGGGGAAACCCGCTAACGATAAGCATTTTAAGGAGGAAAAAAGAATCATGAAGAAAACACGTAAAGGATTCACTTTAGTAGAATTACTGATTGTTGTAGCGATAATTGGCGTACTTGCAGCTACAATGACAATGTCAAGCACGGACGCTGTTGACGCGGCAGGAGCAAATAATATTCTGAACAATCTACAGAGCATGAGAACTGCCGCAATGGAAATGTACACAGAAGATTCTGTTGTGGCGTCAGGAACAGTTATAGCATTGGACGGTACAATAACTGCAAACCCTGAAACTACTAAAAACGCATTAACTATACTTGCAGGGTATCTTGGGAAAAAAGGTACAGGTACTAACGCATCATTAGGCAACGCGGCAGGGAAATACACAATAGTTGCCAGTAATGTAGCGTGGTATGTTGTTTATCACCTCGCAGATTCGGATACTGCCGGAGTAAGGAAAAAACTTGCGGCTAAAGCTACTGCCTCAGATTTGTACGGCTCAAAGGAGGCTCCAGTAACTACCGCTAATGCAGAATGCTTCTCTGCTTACTACGAAAATAAGCAAGGCAATGAGGCAGAAGTTTACATTGGCCTGAAAGTACGTTAATGCTGATGAAAGGACAGAAAAGGAGGACAAACACAATGAAGAGAACACATAAAGGCTTTACCCTCGTAGAATTATTGATTGTCGTAGCGATTATCGGTGTGCTTGCTGTTACTATGACCATGTCGAGCACTGAAGCAATAGACAAGGCAGGAGCTAATACTATCGTCAGCAACTTGAACAGCATGAAAACTGCCGCAATGAGCATGTATATGGACAGGCCGGAGTTTGCAAAACTTGAAATAACATTTGCACTTAAAAACGGTAATGCAACGGGAGTATCTGGAGAAACTGTGGAAAAAGTACTAGCGAAGTATCTGGGAAAGACAGCTACCTCTCTTATCAATACAGATGATACGGACAGACAGCGGAGTAACAACATGGTACGTCGTCTATATGATTGATACTTCTGACAGTGCAGGAGTAAAGGCACAGTTGGCCGCTAATGCCGGAAAAACAGAACTTATAGGAGCAGCAGCGGGAACATTTGCGGCACTTAATGATGAGAGTGTAACTGATTACGCTGCGACTAATACTTACGCCGCATTAAGAGTATTCTAAAAGCAAAATACTCTGTCAGAAATGGCAGATGTAACCTACAGCCAAACAACCAACGCATAAGAGTCTTCCACACGGGAGGCTCTTTCTTTATGCCTTCACACGCACACAAAAAAATTCCCCCTGTCTCCAGAGGGATATATAT
>CAJOES010000015.1:34853-52481 GCA_905233455.1 uncultured Synergistales bacterium
AACAGCAATAACAGCAAGCCCGTAGCAATCTTTCCCCACCATGAAAGCAGATTCCCGTTAAACGTAATCAGTGCCGGAATAACCGACTTCAAGAGCACTCCGAACAATGTCCCGACCATATAGCCGACTCCGCCTGTGAGCAGTGTCCCGCCGATAACCGCGCATGTGATCACCTCAAGCTCCCCGCCCTGAAGCGACAAGTTCCAGCCGCTCTTCACGTATAATGCGTAGCTTATCCCTGCAAGCACCGAGCACAGCCCGTTGAAGCCGTACACCAGAATCTTTGTGCGCCCGACCGGAAGCCCCATCAATGCCGCAGACTGTTCATTCCCGCCCACAGCGTATATGTTCCTGCCGAAACGTGTACGCTGCAATATGAATGTCCCGATCGCTATCATCACGAGGAATAATATTACGTTGAAGTTGATGAACGCTATCGGACGGATTCGCACCCACTGGCCGTTTGCATATTTCATCAGGTATATCTTCCACCCCGCAAGAGCATCTATCATAGGGTGATGTATGTCTATAGATTCCCTGCTGATGAGCGAGCATACCCCCCGCGCAAAGAACATTCCCGTTAATGTCGTGATGAACGGCGGGACGTTCAGGTAATGTATCACCCAGCCCATGAGCAGTCCCAGTCCCACGCCCATAACCAGAGCCGCCGCAATGCACGTCAGCGGATGAAGGCCAAGCACTGAAGTCCCGTATGCTATGAACATTCCCGTTAGCGAGGCAACTGCACCTACGGATAAATCTATTCCGCCCGTGATTAATACCATCGTCATTCCTACAGCAGAAATCCCGTAATATGCGTTATCTATGAACAGGTTGACGAATGTACGCACAGTCATGAAGCCCTTATTGCCGTAAGCAAACGCCCCGAATGCGTATATGATGAAGAATATTCCTATTGTCGCGTAAACCATAATGTATTTCGGGTTCGTGATACGGCTGAATAATGACTGCTTCTTCATCTCGCATCACCTCCCGCTAATGCCTCGCGCCGTCTTGCACGTCTCGCAAAGTATTCGCGCACAGGTTCAGACTGAAGCACAATCACTACTGCTATGATGAGTGCCTTGAATGCCATCGTCGCTTCAGACACAATACCGAAGTAATACACGAACGTTACGATCGTACGAATGATGAGAGACCCTACAACCGTGCCTGCAAGGCTGAATTTTCCTCCCGCCATGTTAGTGCCGCCGATAACTACAGCCAGTATTGCGTCCATCTCAAAGTTCAGACCGGCATTGTTGGAGTCGTTCGACATTATGCGGCTTGAGTATATGAGTCCGGAAATTCCAGACAGCAAGCCAGTAATCATGAACACAATCAATATCACCGTGCCTGCCTTTATGCCCGATAACCTGCTGGCACTCGCATTGACACCGACAGACTCAACGAACGCACCGAAAGCCGTTTTGCGCGTGAACAGTGCAACAGCTACAACAACAATGATGGTGATGATTATCGGCATGGGAAGGTATAAGAAACTCCCCTGCCCTATCACACGGAAAGGACTGTAGCCAGTCGTGAACTGCTTTCCGTCAGTCAGTATCTGCGCAACCCCCCTTCCGCACACCATCAGAATCAGTGTTGCGATTATCGGCTGTATTCCCCCTTTCGCTACAAGAAAGCCGTTGAACAGCCCCATCAATGCGCACACAACAAGAGGCACAATCAGAACCAGAAAATACGGGTACACCGTGTAATCCCCTGGCGTAGTGTAGGTGAGAACGTCCCAGCGCAGGAACTTCAGCGCAATAGCTCCCGAAACTGCCACTAACGCGCCGACTGAAAGGTCAGTGCCGCCCAATGCAATAACCAGAGTCATTCCCATAGATATTATTGTGATCTCCGCTGAACGGTTCACTATGTCTATCAGGCTTCCGTAAAGCATTCCCGTTGAAGGCTGGTAGCTTATGCTGAAGAAGTCAGGACGTATGGCGAAACATACCAGCAGTATAAGCACTTCCGCAATCACTGCCCAAGTAACTTTTGACTGCATCAATGCCGAGAAATCAAAGCGTTTGTTCATTCTATGCAGCTCCTTCCGCAATAATCTTCAATATATCCTGCTGTGTGCATGAGACTCCTTCAACTTCAGCAACTTTTTCGCGGTCTCTCATGATTATTATTCTGTTTGAGCACCTGATTATCTCGTCAAGCTCCGAACTGATGAATATTACCGACACGCCGAATCCGCACATTTCCAGCATGAGCCGCTGAATCTCTGCCTTTGCCCCGATGTCTATTCCCCGTGTAGGTTCGTCGAGTATAAGCACTTTGGGTTCTGCCGCCATCCACCGCGCTAAAATAACTTTCTGCTGATTCCCTCCGGAGAGTTCACCGGCTTTCTTCTCACAGTCAGGCGTAGCTATTCCGAGAAGGGCTATATATTTGTTGGCGAGGTCTGTCTGTTCCTGCCGCGTCATAGGGGACATAAAGCCCTTGCGTGATTGAACTGCAAGCATAATATTCTCGCGTATGGACAGATCACCGATTATGCCGTCGCGTTTCCTGTCTTCAGGGCAGAAGGCTATCCGTGCCTGTATCGCGTCAAACGGCTGTGTCAGTGAAAGTTTCGCACCGTCAAGCTGAATCTCTCCTCGCACGATACGATCAGCACCAAACAGCATTTCGGCAGTCTCAGTCCGTCCGCTCCCCAATAGTCCCGCAAAGCCGATAAGCTCTCCCTTCTTGAGCGTCAATGATATATCCCGTATGTGTTCCGCGTCTCCTATATGTTCAGCCTTGAGCATGACCGGGGCATCGGGTGCAACGTCAGCGCGCTTCAGGTTGAATATCACGTCCATATCTTTACCGACCATCTTTGTTACCAGCTCAACTTTGCTCAATTCGTCAATGCTGTACGTTCCGACTAAATGACCGTTGCGCAAAATAGTCATCCTGTCCGATACCGCGTAAATCTGGTCAAGAAAGTGCGTGATGAATATTATTCCCATTCCGTTAGCCTTCAGATCCCGCATAACCTCAAACAGTAACTGCACCTCGTTTTCATCGAGCGAGCTTGTCGGTTCGTCCAGTATAAGAATCTTGGCCTGAATATCTACTGCACGTGCTATTGAAGTCATCTGCTGAATTGCCGTAGAGTAGAATGAAAGCGGGCGGGTTACGTCAATATCCAGATGAAAGCGCGACATTAATTCTGCGGCTCTGGTGTTTATGGCGTTCCAGTCTATTTGTCCGCGCTTCATGGGCTGCCTTCCCACAAAAATATTTTCTGCAACGCTAAGATTAGGGCACAGGTTCACTTCCTGAAAGACCGTAGATATTCCCAGCTCTATGGCTTCACGGGGGCTTGACGGGCGGATCTCCTGGCCTTCAAGCAGGATTTTTCCCGCATCCATGTTGTTGACTCCGGTAAGGCATTTGATGAGCGTGGATTTTCCTGCACCATTCTCACCCAGCAATGAATGTATTTCTCCGGCACGTAATGAAAAGTTTACATTGTCGAGTGCCTTTACTCCCGGAAACTGTATCGTTATTCCCTTCATTTCGAGAATGTTCACGTATTGATTCCTCCTTCACACAAAAAACAGGGCTGAAGGCCAACCCTCAACCCTGCATTCAATGTCAGTACGGTATTAGTATCTGCGCTGTGATATTACGTCAGCGGCCTTGATTGATGTTACTGTGCCCAGATAAATGCCGCCGTTCATGTCAAACACGTTTTCTTTCGGGTGAATAACTGTCTTGTCGAACTTCTCGCCGCGCTCTAATGCCTCAATCGTAGGAACTACGAACTCAGCATAAAGCGGAGTGCATTCAACCGTGCAATTCATCTCACCTGCAACGATAGCATCAAATGCCGCCTTCACGGAATCGCACCCTACAATGATAATATCCCTGCCCGGAACTTTTCCTGCCGCCTTGATTGCGTCGATTGCACCGAGTGCCATATCATCATTCTGCGCTATGAGCACATCAATTTTCGGTATGGACTTCAGCCAGCTCTCCATCACTGCCTGCCCTTCTGCACGCGTGAAGTTCCCTGACTGCTGGCCGACCAGCTTAAGGTGAGGATAGCTCTTCAGGGCCTTCAAGTTGCCTTCAGTGCGTCCGGTCTGTGCTGATGCTCCGGTTGTGCCCTCCATGATGACTATGTTCACGTCCATATCACCCTTGCCGATGCTCTTCAGGTATTCGCCTGCCCACACTATCTGCCTGCGTCCTTCCTCGACGAAATCCCCGCCGAATGCCGCCGCGTATTCTATCTTGTCCGCGCAGTCCGGGAGACGGTCAACCAGCAGCAGCGGAATCTCTGCCTCGTTGACTTCCTTCAGCACTTCGTCCCAGCCGGTTGAAACCACGCCGGTAAACAGAATATAGTTCACGTCCTGTGTGATGAAGTTGCGCAGGGCTTTGATCTGGTTCTCCTGCTTCTGCTGTCCGTCATCATATACCAGCTTCCAGCCGGGATGATTCTCGATAGCATTCTTCAGGTCATCGGTGTTCGCTGTTCTCCAGTCTGATTCCTGGCCGATCTGTGAGAACGCGATAACTACCTCAGCACTTGCCGCTGAGACGCATACGAGCATAACAAGAGCAGTTACGAGAAAAAATACTTTCTTCATGATAAATGATTCCCTCCTGCCGGGCTTTACCCGAATATTAAATTTTTGAGTTTGTTTTATGGAGTGCGTAAAGGTTATCAGACAATGGACTTTAACACAACAGAAAAAACAAGCAGTTGTAATATCTCCTTGACTGTGCAGAGAAAAGATTTTATTATTTCAGCAAGATATTTCCCATAAAACTATCACAATAAATTTTATTCAGAGAATGCCGGGAAGACAGAAATTTTTTCAGCTACATTTTCAACTACAAAAACACGCAAAAATTTTTGATGCCGCAAAGGATTATGACACTCTGAAAAAAATTAAGGAGGCTGGAATCATGAGCATCACAAAAAGTTTGTTCGGGACAACGCCGGACGGTCAAAGAGTCTACAATTACACCTTCACTGACGAGAAGGGACAGAGCGCAGTGCTGTGCGAATATGCCTGTGCTATCCTTGAGCTTAATGTTTACGGCAAGGACGGAAGGCTCTATGATGTTGCGCTGGGTTATGACACTCTCGCAGAGTATCTTGAAGATCACAGGAACTTCGGAGCAATAATCGGCAGGTATGCGAACAGGATAGCAAACGGAAAATTCACGCTTAACGGCGTAACGTATCATCTTCCGCGTAACAACGGGGTCAATACCCTTCACGGAGGGCCTCACCATTTCGGGAAGAAGCTGTTTGCGTCAGAACTTCATGATGACTGCGTGATATTCACACTCCACAGCCCCGACCTTGATGAAGGATTCCCGGGAAATCTTACGCTCAGGGAAAAGGCAGCATTCACTGACGGAACATTGCGCATGAGCTACGAATACACATGCGACAAAGACACGCCCGTAAGCATAACGAATCACAACTACTTCAACCTAAACGGGCACGGACGGGGAAGCATACTCAATCATACCGTAACGTTAAACGCTGAAAGATACTGCAGGGCTGATGACGGTATGCTCGCGCTTGCACCGGCAGTAAGCGTTGAAGGTACAGCGTTCGACTTCAGGACACCCAGAAAGATCTGCGACGGGATTTTTGCGTACTCTGATGACGTGATACGCGCAAGAGGAGGATATGACCACTGCTTTGAGCTTGCCGGACATGACCCGGACGGAAGCGCATCGGGAGATGTTACGGGGATAACGCTTGAAGTTCGCTCGGATCTTCCTGCACTGCAATTCTACACGGGAAATTCTATCGGGCACTGCAGGGGCAAGAACGGGGCATACTACAACGATTATGACGGGTTCGCGATGGAGTGCGGGCAGTTCCCCAACGCAATAAATGAGCCGTCATTCCCCGATTGCGTTCTCAGGGCAGGACAGCTCAAAACATCATTCATAGAGTATAAGTTTACCTGCCGCTAATCTCCTTCACTGCCTGTTCCCCTGCAACATGACCTGCCGCAGTGTAGAAGCCCAGAGAGAAGCCGCCGAAGTAGTAATCACTGAAGAGCCTTGCTGTTGCACACTTGCCCCGTAACCTTTCCGCCTTCAACGGTAACTTCAGCCCTGACATCACTTCCGAAGCCGCGTGAAGCCCTGGTGCAGACTGACGCAAAAGAAGAGCTGACTGTCATAACGCAGATCATGACAGCCAGCACAAAACTTTGTTTCCTCATTACTGCACTCCTCCTAATAGTATTTGGGATTTGTGCAGTATATTTTATGGTTGTTGCAACCGGTCAATACATTACTTCAGCTTCCACGCAATATCAGACAGGAACAGGTCATGCTCTAAGCTCTCTGTTGTAGTGTCCCTGCTGATGTGCACAAACTCAATATCCATAATGCGCGCCCAGTCCCGCATCTGTTCAGCGTCAACATCATAGCTCAGTACCGTATGATGCGCACCTCCGGCGAGTATCCAGCACTCTAACCCCGTCTTCAGGTTGGGCATTGCCTGCCACATCACACGCGCAACAGGAAGATTCGGCATGGGCATTATAGGCTTGACGCAGTGAATATCCTGACAGATGAGCCGCAAACGTCCGCCCATGTCCACGAGAGACACTACAACTGCATCACCCTCGCGCCCCTCAAAGACGATTCTTGCAGGGTCTTCCCTGTCGCCGATTCCGAGCGGGTGAACCTCGATTCTTGGCCGTCCTGACGCAACAGAAGGACACACTTCAAGCATGTGTGCGCCCAAGCTGTATTCACTGCCCGGCACCAGGTGATATGTGTAGTCCTCCATAAATGCGCTTCCGCCCGTCTGCCCTTCCGTCATGAACTTGATGATCGCCGTCATTCCTGCAACCTTCCAGTCCCCTTCAGCACCATAGCCGTAACCTGAAGCCAGCATGTGCTGTGTTGCGAGTCCCGGCAGCTGCTTCATGCCGTAAAGATCTTGGAATGTGTTGGAGAATGCCCGGCAGCCTTCACCGTCAAGCATCTTCCGCATGGCTATTTCCTCGCGTGCCTGATAGCGTATCGACTCGGTATTGTCCGTCGCGAAATCGTACAGTTCTTCATACTCCTTCATGAGCGCGTCAACCTCAGCATCAGTAACAGCGTTAATCGTCTCTGCAAGTTTCCCTACAGGCCATGTGTTGACCTGCCAGCCGAGCTTTATCTGCACTTCTACCTTGTCGCCCTCAGTTACTGCAACTTCCCTCATGTTGTCCCCGAAGCGCATAACCTTCAAGCAACGTGAGAATGCCGCACCGACAGCAGAACGCATCCATTTGCCGAGCCTCTCCTGCACGTCCTTATCCTGCCAGTAGCCTGCTATTACTTTGCGGGCAGATCTCAGCCTTGCACCGATGAAGCCGTGTTCCCTGTCTCCGTGTGCAGCCTGATTGAGATTCATGAAGTCCATATCTATCTCATCATTCGGAATCTCACGGTTATACTGCGTCGCGAAATGACACCAAGGCTTTTGGAGGTTCACGAGGCCGTTAATCCACATTTTTGACGGGCTGAACGTATGACACCACGTGATGATGCCGGCGCATTTCTCGTCGTGATTAGCGTCGCGTATTACGTCGGCAATTTCTTTATTCGTTTTGGCCGTTACCTTGTAGATTACTTTGCACGGAAGATTCCCGGAGGCATTCATCTTGTCCGTCATCTCCTGCGCACGTGATGCAACAGTCTCTAGGACTTCAGGGCCGTAAAGATACTGGCTTCCTACAACAAACCAGAACTCGTAATCCTTAATGCCCAATGCTATGCACCCTTCTTCTTGTCGATTGCAGACATAAGGGACTCAAATGATGCGTTGAATGCCTTTAAGCCGTCTTCAAGAAGTTTTGCGCACACAGCCTTAATGTCTATTCCCAGTTCAGGAAGTTTCTTCAGTTCCGCTTCTGCCTCATCGAGCTTGTACTCAATCGTTAATGCCGCAGTCCCGTGATCCCTGAATGCCGTTAATGCCGCAGGAGGTACGGTGTTTACTGTGTTGGGAGCAATGATTTCATTCACGTACTTCACGTCAGGATATGCGGGATTCTTCGTGCCCGTGCTTGCCCATAATGGACGCTGAATCTGTGAGCACCCCGCAAACAGTTTCTTGAAGCTCTGATACATGCTCTTTATGCCGTCAACCGCGATATGTCCGCAAAGTTCCGTTGCATTCTTCTCTGCAAGCAGTTTGTCTACGGCAGTATCAACCCTGCTCACGAACACTGAAGCTACAGATGCCGCCCTGCCTCCGCGCTTTACTCCTTCAAGATAAGCCTTCGCAACATTAACATACTGTTCATGCGAGAATATCAGAGTTGAATTGACGTTGACGTTTGATGCTATGCACTCGGTTAATGCCGATATGCCTTCAGGTGTTGCAGGTATCTTAATCATTACGTTTGGACGGCTGAGCAGTGCAAACAGCCTCTTTGCCTCTGATATTGTCGTGTCCCTGTCTGATGCAAGCAGGGGGTTGACTTCAAGGCTTACGTAACCGTCCTTGCCCTTTGTAGCCTCATACACAGGCCGGAGAATGTCCGCAGCTGCGCCAACTTCCTGCACCGTGAGGACTTCATATATCTCTGCCGTAGTCTTGCCCTCTTTCGCGAGTGAGGCAACTTCCGCATCATAGTCTGAAGTCTTAGCTATGGCATTCTCGAATATTGACGGGTTAGTCGTTACGCCTACAACGCCGTCATCAATCCACTGCTGAAGGCCGCCCGATGCAATAAGCTCACGGCTGATATAGTCAAGCCATATGCTTTGGCCAAGATTAAACGCTTCATGTATAGTTGTTTTCTTCATTGTTGTAATCACCAGTCCATAGAATTAATTGCTGCCTTCTCTATCTCAAGTCCGGCAACATAATGTTTCGTGAATGTCTCGAACCCTTCAACGTCTTTGGGGTCAGGGTCAACAACATCACCGGTCAATGACGTGAACACGCGGTTATTGAGGTAATCCTCAAGTTTGCCGTCCTTCCTGCCGTCAGCGAGATATGCAGCAAGCAGAGCTATACCCCATGCACCGCCCTCGCTTGCAGTGCGCATTACACTGACGGGAGAGTTTACTGCCGCCGCAAGAACCTTCTGCATCACTAACGGAGTCTTGAAGAGTCCGCCGTGCCCCATCATGCGTTCAAGTTTTACGCCCTCATCCTTGAGCAGTATATCCATTCCGAGTTTGACCGCACCGAGAGACGTATAGAGGTTTACGCGCATAAAGTTCGCGAGGTTGAATTTGCTTCCCGGCATACGTGCGAACAACGGCCTGCCCTCGTTGATGAACGTAATGTTTTCGCCGGAATAATACCCGTATGCTAACAGCCCTCCGCAGTCCGGGTCTCCGGTCAGTGCGTGGGTGTAGAGTTTGCCGAAAAGCTCTCCTGTTGATGCCTGAATGCCCATAAGCCCGCAGAACTCTCCGAACAGTGAAACCCATGCGTTAAGGTCAGAAGTTCCGTTGTTGGCGTGGGACATTGCGCAGGGGAAGCCTGAAGGTGTCGTAACCATATCAATTTCGCGGTGAAGTTTCGACAGCTGACGCTCAAGCACCACCATAGCGAATGTGCTTGTTCCCGCTGAAAGGTTGCCTGTTCTCGGTGCTACAGAGTTCGTTGCAGTCATGCCCGTGCCGGCATCGCCTTCCGGAGGGCACATGGGGATCCCGGATTTAAGCGTCCCGGTCTCGTCCATGAGTGCCGCGCCTTCAGGTGTGAGGTTTCCGGCTAAGTCTCCTGCAACAAGAACTTTCGGAAAGACATCACGGAGTCCGTATGAATATCCTGCTTTCTTGAGGAGCGCGTCAAACTTCTGCACCATTCCTTCATCATAGTCGAGCTTTACGGAGTCTATCGGGAACATTCCTGCCGCGTCTCCAATGCCGATAACTTTCTGTCCTGTCAGCTTGTAGTGCATGTAAGCCGCAAGTGTGAAGACTGATGCAACGTCCTTTACGTGCGGTTCTCCGTCAAGGGATCTCTGGTAGAGATGGGCCGCCGACCACCTTAACGGGATATTGAACTGAAACAGCTCCGTCAATTCATCTGCGGCCTGTGTGGTGTTTGTGTTGCGCCACGTCTGGAAGGGTGCAAGCTGTTTGTCGTCCTTGTCGAGTGCGATATAGCCGTGCATCATTGCGCTGATTCCGATTGCGCCGAAGGTTGCTGGAGTAATGCTGTATTTCGCCTCTATATCCTTCCTCAATGACGAGTAGCATGAACGCAAGCCCGCATCAACGTCTGCAAGGTCATACGTCCATACGCCGTTCACGAGCTTATTCTCCCACTCATGAAAGCCCGACGCTAAAACGTTCCCGTCATAATCAACAAGAACTGCCTTAATCCTTGTCGAACCAAACTCAATACCTAAAGCAGTTCTGCCCTGCGTAATCAAATCTTTTGCGCTCATAATGTTTACTCCTTGAATGCTTCTGCTATTTTGTCGGGAGTTAATCCCATCTCTGCACGTACCTGATCCGACGTTCCTGAAGCTCCGTAATGGTTCACGCCGAGAGTCTTTACCTTCGGGAGTGCTATACCCTGTCTTGCGGCCTCAAGTATCATCACTGCACCCATGCCCGTATTTACGTTGTGATCCTCAAGCGTAACTATAGGCCCGGCTTTTGCGGCTTCCTTCAGCGCGTCCATGTCGGGAGCGAGGGGACATGACACGGCATACACGCTGACATCTGCAATTTCTGCGGCTTTCAGTGCTATCTGTGCTGTGTAGCCGAGTGCGAAAATGCTTCCGTTCTTGCCCGTGCGCAGCTTCACGGCTTTTCCGTACTCAAATTCATAGCTTCCGGCAAATTCCTTCAGGCCGTCAATCTTGCTCCTTCCGACTGCCATGCAAATATCGCCGGGAGTCTTGAGCATCCATCTTGTAGCCCTGTCCGTCTGGTTGGGATCAACGGGAACAACGAGCTTCCAGCCGAAAGTGTTGTTGAGCAGCCCTACATAGTCAATGCACTGGTGAGTCTTTCCGTCCTCGCCAACGTCAAGCCCGACATGCGTCAATACTGTTTTGTTGCCTGCAAGGTTAATGTCATTGAGCCTCTGCTGGTTGTAGACCTCATCTATGCCGAACACGCCGAACTCTGCCCATAAAGACACAACACCGGCAATGCTTGCAGTTCCGGACATTGTTGCTACGTTATGCTCCTGAATGCCGGACTGTATGTAGTTATCCGGGCACTCTTTCCTGAATGCACCTGTCATGACCGACGGGGCTAAATCGCAGTCAAATACAACTATAGGTGTCCTGCCTTCCTTCTTGTAGTTGAGCTTGCCGACATCAGCAAGAGCCTTACCGAAAGCTCCTCTATTGTCCATGACTTTTGCGCCCTCATAGTCGAAAGGCGTACCGGTCTCGATCACTGGTGCAGGAGGATAGCCGATTTTGCGCCCTTTGTACGTTGGAGGTGTCTTGCGTCTCTCCTGTGCTTTAGTGAGCACTGCAGGATCTTCGCCGAGCCCCTTCACGATGTCGTTATAGGCTTCTACTGCCGGGGGTTTGCCGTGATAGTCCGCAACTCCCTCCATGATGCCGCCGTTCTTGCCCATGATGGTTTTGCACAGCAGCACCGTAGGCTTGCCGTGAGTCCCTGCCGCCTTAAGCGCGTCATAGAGTGCCGTGAATGAATGCCCGTCAACCTCTACTGCCTCCCAGCCGTCCGCCTCCCACAGAGCCTTAATGTTGCAGGGCATAATGTCGAGACGTTTGCCGGATAGCTGTATGTCGTTCCAGTCGATGAGAGCAACAAGCCCGGTGAGTCCTTCCTTCACCGCAGTACGCCTGGCTTCTGCAATCTGGCCTTTAGTCTGCCCGCCGTCGCCCATGAGGACATACACGCGCCCTTTATGCCCGTTAGCCCTCTGTGCGATCGCGAATCCCGCGCCAGCAGAGAGTCCCTGACCGAGATTGCCTGTGCCCCAGTCTATACCGGGTACTTCACGCTCAATATGCCCCTGAAACGCCGAACCGCAGTTACGGAAGTGCGCCATGACTTCATCGCGGTCAATGAATCCCCATTCCGACAGAGCCGCATAGACTCCCGCCGAAGTGTGCCCGTGAGAGACTACGACATAATCACGGTTGATGCCGCTGCAGTTCTCCGGTGTCAGGTCTGCAACTCCGTATACCGTCATGAACATTTCCATGCTGGAGAATGCTCCGCCGGGGTGTCCGCTCTTGGCCGCAGTTACCATTGTGAGAGCTGTAACGCGTGCCCTTCTTGCAGAGTCTTCAAGTGCTGAAACCTGCTCTTTAGTGAGGTGTTCTTCAGGGAAATTGTGTAGCTTGGGTAATGCCATAATTTTTACCTCCTATGATATATTTTTTCTTACTGCAAAGTTGTAATCATCTGCTAACACAGCAACACAGTCTTTAGCTAATTCCCGTGCTTTCATGGGCAGTAGTCCGTCCCTAACTTTCTTATACTGGTTGGGCATATACTGGCTCAGCATTCCTGCAGGGACTTCAACGCTGTCAATGTTCGCAAATAATTTCTCTATCGCTGCTTTGATCTCCGGAAGGCTGAAATAGTATCTGCACCTGTCCGAATAGCTGTACTTTCTTGCGATTCTTTTCTCCTCGTCTGAACCGTGATAATGCTTCTGCCAGTTCGCAGGGTTCTCCAGCATTACGCGTTCAAGGGTCTCAATGAAATTTGCGCGCCTGTCTTCCGGCACTAACTCGCGCTCAATCATGCTCAAGGCAAACAGCCCTTCACGTAACGAGAAAGTCAATGCCGGGCCAACCTTCAGGATTGCGATACCGTCTTCAACCATTTCACGCAGTTTCTGCGGCGGCTGATAGTCGGTAGAATGACCCTCAAACACCAGCTCCGGATATTTCTTCAGTGCCGTGCAGAGTTCCACTGCGGCAGGCCTGCAGTATTGGTGTATGTCCTTATCGCCGAATTCAACTCCGGGCTGAACTACTACAGCAATAACGTCATTCCATCTTTCAGCGAGTCCGTGTTCCGAGAATTTGCGCTTGTAGGTGGTTATAGTCGTCTCGAAATCCTTTACGCCCGTAACCTGAAGTCCCGCATCTTCTTCCTGAGTTCCGCCGGGTATGGGAACTTCACTGCCTATGATATATGCCGGCCTCATCTCGTCTGGATTGGTGCGCAGGATTTCCTGATATGCTTTCTCGCAGGCTTCAAGCAGGACAGCTCCGCGTTCCGCAATGACATCATCAGGCAGCTTTGCGCTGGGATCATCACCGCCGAGCTTCATGCTGGTATCCAGGTGAATCTTCTTGAACCCTGCAAGGACTGCCAGCCGTACAAGCTCCTTTGCGTTGCTCATTGCCTCGTCAGCCGGAAGTCCTGACCACACAAGCGGCCCGAAGTGATCTGCACCGAGAATGATTTTGCTTCGGTCAAAGTTCACACGGTCAGCAATTCCGTAAACGTAATCCCTGAAACCTGCCGGAGTCATTCCCGTATAGCCGCCGAACTGGTTTATCTGGTTTGCAGTGCCCTCGATCAGTACGGCATCATCAAATCTCTTTGCCTGCTCAAATAGTGCTTCGATTGCGAGTTCATTCGCCGTGCAGTATGAAGGTATGCCGGTATCACCTCCTGACCTGCGTTTCTCTGTCATCAAGTGAAGCGGATTTTTCATATGCAAGTGTCTGCCTCCAAGCTGTATAAATTTGTTTTGTGGATAAGATAATTTTATTTTTTGCGGGCTTTTTGGTCAATCGGTATTATGATTATGCTTACTTGTTCAGGTTACATTCTAACCCCCTATATTAGGGGGAATGGGGGTATAACAATAATAAATATTATAGAATATGCTTAACACATGAACAGGAGATGAAAGAATAAAAAATGTGCGGAATATTAGGTTATACGGGAGAACGTCAGGCGAGTGATATTTTGCTGTCAGGCTTGGCCAAGCTCGAATACAGGGGATATGACTCTGCGGGGCTTGCAGTGCTTGACGGGGGAACGATAAAGATTGCAAAGAACAAGGGACGGCTGAAAGTTTTGGAGGAGCGCATAAAGTCCGGCGAGGAGATTTCCGGGACATGCGGAATAGGCCATACGCGCTGGGCAACTCACGGCGAACCTTCCGACATTAATGCACATCCTTTATGGAGCGATGATATGTCAGTAGTAGCTGTGCATAACGGTATCGTCGAGAATTACCGGGAAATCAAAGAGATGCTTTCATCACACGGTTACGGCTTCTACTCACAGACAGACACGGAAGCTGCGGTGAAGCTGATAGATTTCTGCTACAAGCAGGAAAAATCACCATTGAAGGCAATAACACGCGCAATCAAACAGATTGAAGGATCATACTGCTTCGTTATGCTGTTCCGTGATTATCCCGGTGAAGTCTGGGGAGTACGCAAGGATAACCCCCTGATAGCAGGACAGGGGCAGGGCGAGTCATTCCTTGCTTCGGACGTGTCGGCAATACTGCAGGATACCCGGCAGGTGTACTATCTCGACAACATGGACATAGTACAGCTCAAGAAGGGCGTGGTGAGATTCTTTGACCCTGAAGGATACGCAAAGCATAAGGAACTTAGCGAAGTAACATGGGATGCCCAGGCCGCAGAAAAGGGAGGATTTGAGCACTTCATGATGAAGGAGATTCACGAACAGGCACGGGCAGTAAAGGACACGTTCGGTTCTGTGTATCATTCCGGAAGGATAGACCTCAATGAACACGGCCTCAATGATGACGCAATCAGGAACATATCACAGATATACATAGTGGCTTGCGGCTCTGCGTATCATGCCGGGGCTGTGGCGCAGTACGTGATTGAGGATCTCGCGAAAATTCCTGTGCGCATAGAGCTAGCTTCTGAGTTCCGTTACCGCAGTATGCCTCTCGACAAGAACGCCCTCGCAATAATCATCAGCCAGTCCGGAGAAACTGCAGACACACTTGCGGCAATGAGGCTCGCAAAACAGAACGGCATAAAGACTCTTGCTATCGTGAATGTTGTCGGAAGCACTATTGCGCGTGAGGCTGACAGCATATTCTACACTATGGCCGGGCCTGAAATCGCGGTTGCAACAACGAAAGCATACAGTGCCCAGCTCATTGCGTGCTACGTTCTTGCTATGCAGTTCGCTAAGGTGCGCGGGACTATAACGGAGAACTACTACAATAGCCTGATAGCGGAGATACAGAGACTGCCGGAGAAGATTGACGAGATACTTGACGAGAAGCTCAGGCTTGAGGAGATTGCTGGAAGGTTCGTGAATGCCCGTAATGCTTTCTATCTTGGGAGGAACATAGATTACGCCGTAGCTATGGAAGGAAGCCTGAAGATGAAGGAGATAAGCTACCTGCACAGTGAGGCATGTGCTGCGGGGGAGATGAAGCACGGGCCTATAAGCCTGATAGAACGCGGAATGCTTGTTGCTGGAGTGATGACGCAAAAGAGCCTGTACCAGAAGATAGCCAGCAATATGCTTGAGGCCAAGAGCAGAGGAGGATTTTTGCTTGTTGTGGCTTCAAGAGGCTGTGAGGCACTGAAAGATGAAGCAGATTTTGTGTTTCATGTGCCGGAGACGGACGAACATTTTACGGCTAGCCTGTCAGTGATACCGCTTCAGTTATTGGGATATTATGTTGCTGTTGCGAGAAAACTTGACGTGGACAAGCCGCGAAACCTTGCGAAAAGCGTAACAGTTGAGTAAAGAAAAATCCCCCTGTTCGCTAATGAAGGGGGATTAAATTAATATTCGCTGCCTTCTCCGATGTCCTCCAGTTTAGCTCTGCGTATATTAATCCTGAGGATAATTCGGGAAGGTTCTATGCTGTCAACTATGCCGCTGATCTTTATTTTCTGTCCTTTCTGAAGCTCCATTACTTCATCAGGAATGCCGTCAAAACTGAATATGTAACGTACTTTATTAATGGCTCTGGTGTTCTCAGACAACCATACTGCTACATGATTTTCCAAAGTACTGTTTCCTGCTTTTGTAACGAGGATAGTCGACACGACACCTTCAATACAAATTTCTTTACCCAGCCATGTTCGCCTTGCACTTATTATATTTGAATTGTAATCTTCTGCTATCTTGTAGTAGGGAGTAACATCTACTGCATTTGCCTGAGTGTAGAACACAAACATAACTGCAACAAAACTAAGGATAGCAATATTACGAAATTTAGATCCCATCTTAAGCTGTTTGGTAATATGAAGTATGCCATGAATAATTGTATCTCGAAGCACTCCCATTAGTTACACCCTCCAATCTCTAAAATGCTTATAAAAGTAAGCTGCTTTAATGCTTGCATCAGATTCTATATGTTCTGTATTTTCTGGTAGCTGAATAATAAAATCATTGCTTTGCTTATCAGGCACAAAAGGGCTACCATTGTACAAGCCAAGCTTAATCCAACTCTTATTAAAACTTAGATCAATGTAGTAATTATTCAATATGATAGTTTGATATTTTGGTTTATCATATTCATATAGCAATGTTACTGGATGGCCGGCTTCATATTCTCTTATCAGATTAGTCTTAAAAGAATCATGATCATTAAACAAGACACGATTTGTCATGAAGTAGATTTTATGGTCTGATGAGCTTGAAGCTACTGCATTGACATAGCCTCCACCAGATAATATCAACTCTTCTGAAGTTGTAATATAATGAGAACAAACTAAGTTACTGCCATTCTTCATTTGTGGGACTTCTAAGCTCACTATTAGCATACCAGGATCTTCAGAATTATTAATCTCATTGAAATTTTCAAATCCAGTAAGTCGTAGCATGCCTATATTATACTCATAAGTTGCTTTATTTTGTTCAGAATCTAAAAATAGCTTATCATGAACAGCATTTCTATTATAGGTATAATTTAGCTCTATGCTTTTAATATAGCTTTTTAGATTAAGTAAGTATTCTTTATGTGACCCATTTTCGTTAATTACAGAAGCTCTTAACATTGAAGTGCTCTTTATCTCTGCTGGATGAGTAAAATACTGCTCTCTTTCATTATGATCCATAATGAGATTTGATTTGCCATTGATTACTATTATATTAAGATGATCATTGCATGTATAATTAAGTTGCACTCCATTGTCCTCATCATACTCATAGCCTCTATGAAGAATGTAAGGTCTAATAGGCTTTTTAACCACATTCACTATACCAAAAACATCTGTGCGATTCTTAATGATCAATTCATCGCCTTTAAGGTATTCATCATGGATCATCAAAGCATAGTCTTGGCCATTCATATTATGTTTATAGAGCCCGGGTCTAAGTCTTGTGTAATGCTCATACTGATCAGCATCTGTCTTAGTCAAATGCTTCTCCAAAGTAGGTAGTGAATCATAATCCTCATCGGCAATATATCCCTCACGAGATGTTCTGGTACAATTGTGAGCATCAATACTCATAAGTCCTGTATCAAATGGTATCATTTTAGCTCACCTTCGTTACGACAGATCTATGCCAAAAGAAGCAACTACCTCCAGTGCCAATATCCGTAAAGGTGAATGTGTAGACAAAATAGTCTTCCCCAGTGACCAAATCAATATAGCCGAAGTCAGCAGACTTATAACTATTACTTGGTAACTCAAGATCTTTGCGAGTAATAATTAATCCGCAGCACCCATCTTGAGCATTAGTGATTTC
>CAJOES010000016.1 GCA_905233455.1 uncultured Synergistales bacterium
TTTCCGGATACCTAAAGGGCAGTTTGTGCTGTTCATGCCGGAAGATGCACACAATCCCTGCATATATTTCAAACAGCAGGGACATGTGAGAAAGATTGTAATCAAAATAAAGATATAAGCTGACTTGTTTAGGTAACGAGATTTGCGTTAAATTGCCTGCAGAACTTTCATAACTCCGTCTAAATATTTCCCCGCATCGAAGTCCTCAATGCGTCCGGTATCACAAAGCCCTGCAAGCCCCGGCACGATCGGAAGCTCTGCAGTGATGTCATAGCCCGAATGATTTTCGCCGAAGATGTAGTGTTTCTTTCCGCAGTCAGGACACTCGAAATATGCCATGTTCGATACGATACCCAGCACAGGAATATTCATCAGTTCCGCCATTCTCACGGCCTTATGCACTATCATTCCGACAAGCTCCTGCGGTGTGGTAACGATAATTATTCCCTTCAGCGGCAATGACTGAAATACCGTAAGAGGCACATCACCTGTTCCGGGGGGCATGTCCACGAACATATAATCGACATTGCCCCAGTCAACCTCGCCGCAGAACTGCTCCAGCACTCCTGCAAGCACAGGCCCGCGCCACACTACAGGGTCTCCCTCATCAGCAAGGCATAAATTCATAGAGATTACTTTTGTCCCGTTTCTGCTCACGGCTGGCTGTATGAAGTGCCCGTCCGAAAGCACACGCTCATGAAGTCCGAACATTCTCGGAACTGACGGACCGGTTATGTCCGCATCAAGTACCGCAGTACTGAATCCCTGCTTGGCCGCTGCTGACGCTAACAGCCCGGTAACGAGGGATTTGCCGACTCCCCCTTTGCCGCTAACTATACCGATTACGTTCTTCACGTTCCCGTTGAGCCAGAATTTTGGAGGTGCTGAACGTTCACCGCAGTTAGCACTGCACCCTTCACAATTATGATTGCATTCTGCCATTAGTATTTTTTCCCCCTCATAATTTGAGTCATGATGACAATAATAATTTTTCCGTTCATCATGTCAACACTAAACGCTGTGATTTTGTTTGTTGCGCGGTATTTCAAGTGCTAAAATTCCTCTCGCCAGCAAAACTATACGCTGAAAGGTAAGTAAAGAGTAATGAATCATGAACCCGTAATGCTCGGTGAAGTACTCAGCATCATAGACACTCACAGCACGCACAACAATATTCTTGACGGCACATTAGGACTCGGCGGCTACTCTGAAGCGATGCTCGCCAGATTTCCCGGCAGTCATGTACTCGGTATAGACAGGGACACACAGGCAATAGCATTTTCCCTAGAACGCCTCAAGCCATACGGGGAACGGTTCGAGGCAGTTCACGCGAACTTCAGCACACTGAAAGACATTATCACGATACACGGAGATTTTGACGCATACGTCTTCGATCTTGGCGTGTCGAACATGCAGCTCACTCTTCCGGAGCGGGGATTCTCGTTCAGTTCTGACGGCGCGCTGGATATGCGCATGAATACTTCAGGGGACGACATGACTGCCGCAGAGATATTGAGGTGCTCAAGCATTGAGGAACTCACGAGGATTTTTCGGGATTACGGCGAGGAACGATTCGCACACCAGATCGCAAAGGCCGTAAAGAACAGCAAGACTCCAATAGATACTACAGGCGGCCTCGTGAGTCTGATACGTTCTGCACTGCCTCAGCCAGTCCAGCGTAAGATGGGAACTCACCCGGCACGCAGAGTCTTTCAGGCACTCAGGATCTGCGTGAACCATGAAATGCAGGAGCTTGAAGACCTGCTTAAAGTCCTTCATGACATAAAAAGCATGTCGGTTATAATATTCGTCTCGTATCATTCGCTTGAGGACAGGCTCATAAAAATTGCGTTCCGTGAATGGCAGAAGGATAGCAAGGGAACAATCTTAACCCGACACCCTATGACACCATCAGAGGAAGAGACGGAAAGAAACTACAAGGCGAGGAGCGCAAAGTTACGGGCATTTTTGATGAACTTCAACTAGGTATTTTACGCATAATGTGATATTATTCTAACGCACACAAAAAATTTTCAGGGTAACGGGGGCGAGGAGAGTGCGTAAAAACAATCAGAACAGAAGCCTTAAAATAGGCATCAAAGTTATATTAGCATTCAGTGTTTGTGTCGGCTTGGTAATAGGCTTGGGCATTCTCAGATTCCATGCGGCACGTTTGGCATATTATCTTGAATCAGTCAACCAGTCCATACAAAAATATTCAGATGAAGAAGTAATTTTGCGTCAGGAACTGTCTGCGCTTGTTGCACCCATAAGGATATATTCATACTGCAAGGAGAGTCTCGGAATGCAGAAGGTTCTGAAGGCTGAAACCCTGCCTGTAAGGATGAGGGGAGAACGTACCCTTACGGCATCACGGAACGAGGACAGCAGGGGCTGGCGTTCAGGACTTGCGTGGCTGTTCGGCGGCAGGTAGTATGCAGATATGGCTTCACGCAAAGCACAGCTCACCCGCGCCGGGAATCCATGGCTGATATTCATAGGAATATTCATCACTATCGGAATAACGCTGATAGCACGGCACTGTTACCCAAACCCTAAAGTAGTACAGCAATCACAGCATCAATACTGGAGACGCATCCGACTGAAATCGACACGCGGAATAATTCAGGACGCAAAAGGAAATGCCCTCGTAATTTCCGAGACCAAACCAACATTCGCAGTAGACCCCGGATTACTCAGCTCTGAGGACTTATCGCAGATCGCCGAAGTAATATCGCCTGAAATCACGGCCAAGATTTATACGGCAATGAACACACCGTCGCGTTTCATGTGGGTAGACCGCAAACCATCAGAGACAGAAGCAAGACAGCTAACCGCCCTTAAAGCCAGCATAAGAGGAATAATACAGATAGACGAGCCATACAGGAAATACACGAACCAGCGTTTGATGTCCCATGTTCTTGGGTTCTGTGATGTCGACAACAGAGGACAGGCAGGGATCGAACAGGAATGGGATACTACCCTGTACAGCCCGCCCGGGCAGAAAGTAGTTGTGCGCCGTCCGGGAAGTCAGCCCGCATCACTCTTTGAGCGCAGCCCGGAACGCAGGACGGTAACGCCTGTAGTAACACTCACGCTCGACAGCAGGATTCAGTACGTCGTAGAGAAACATCTCTTCAAGGCCGCAGAAGATGACGGCGCGAAATGGGCCGCCGCAGTGTGCATGAATCCCAACACCGGAGAGATATACGCAATGGCCAGCTACCCGACATATGATCCCCAGAACAGAAAGAGCCTTACGCTTGACTCACTCTCTAACGTTGTCGTAAGCAGGGGATATGAACCCGGCTCAACCTTCAAGCCCATATATCTCGGTGTTGCACTCGACAGGGGATGGGTTGCCACAGATGAAACGTTCTTCTGTCCTGCAAGGTACAAAGTTGCGGACGGATATATAACTGAAGCGTCAGCAGGAGTAGCATTCGGAGACATAGATACAGCGCACCTTCTCATCAAGTCATCAAACGTGGGAATGGCGCAGATCGGAGTCCGTGCAGACAGGGTGAAGACATACGAGAGCCTTCAAGCGTTGGGCTTCGGACAGGAAACAGATATAGAGCTTCCGGGAGTTGCGCGGGGAATCCTGCCTTATCCCGAAAACTGGTGGGGAATTACCCCCGCGAATATCGCAATAGGCCAAGGGCTTGCTGTTACGCCGCTTCAGCTCATTACGGCTATGGCATCAATCGTGAACGGCGGGAAGCTCATGAGTCCCTATATCGTGAAGAGTGCGGTAAACTCTCTCGGCGAGGAAGTCTACAGGGGAGAACCGAAAGTGCTGCGCGAAGTTCTTTCGCCGGACACAGCGAGATGGCTTCGCGAGGCAATGCGCAGGGTTGTCCTTGAGGGAACCGGCAAACGTGCAGGGACGACGATAACGGATGTTGCAGGGAAGACGGGAACAGCTCAGGTGTCGGAAGGCGGGAAGTACTCACGCAGCAGGTACGTAGCATCATTCATCGGGTTCTGGCCGTATGAAGACCCGAAATATCTCATGCTCATAGTGATAGGGGAACCTTCAAGCGGAAGATACTACGGAGGAGAGTTAGCCACGCCTCCGTTTAAGCAGATAGTTGAAGAGATGGCGGAACTGGAATATTATTCACAGGGGTGATAACGTGCAGGATACAGCAGGAGTAGCTTTGATCGTTGCTATAGTGTCTCCAATCGTATGGGAATGCGCTAAATCGTTCATCTTCAAGGAAGAGCGGGACTACAGGGCAATAATCCGGGAATGCGAGGAACTCAGCAGGATATGCCGTGAAGTGATTGAAATAGCAAGAGACAGCAACAATAATTCATACAACAGCATGAAAGAAGTGCTTGGAATTCTCAAGGAGCACGGAGAGAAAATAGAGGAACTTTCAGCAGCAATAAAACACTAAGAAGGGAAGGTTAAATTTCTTGGGCGCAAGTTTTAATGATGTCCTGAAGTTTATACGGGCAAAAGATAATAATGTGAAAGTCCGTATGAAATCTCAGGACAATTTTTTTATTGATGACGTTATTTCTGACAGCAGGGAAGTCAAAGCGGGTACATTGTTCTGCTGTATCACGGGCGAGAAGTCAGACGGTCATAAATTCGTCAGCACGGCTGAACGTCAGGGTGCATGTGCGTTATTGTGCGAGCGCGAGGTAGATTCAGATCTGCCACAGATTATCGTCGGGCGTGTCCGCGATTTTCTCGGCGAAGTTGCATCGCTGGTGTACGGCAATCCTTCAGGCAAACTGCTCATGGTCGGTGTTACAGGCACTAACGGCAAGACTACAACAACATACATTATCCGGAGCATACTGCAGGCTTCAGGTATGCGCGTCGGCTTGCTTGGGACGATCATAGAGAGCGACGGAATAACCGACAAGGATGCGGACAGAACTACTCCGGAAAGCTGTATTGTGCAGAGGCAGCTGGCATCAATGGTGAAGAACGGGTGCGGAGCTTGCGTTATGGAGACTTCATCGCATGGGCTGTATCTTGGCCGCCTGAAAGGTGCTCTGTATGATGTGCCTGTGTTCACTAATCTCTACCCTGAACACTTGGATTTTCATATTGATATGGAGAATTATTTTGCGGCGAAAAAATTATTGTTCACCATGTACACAAAACCTGATTTCACCGGTGCGGCAAATTATGACTCGCCATACGGGAAAAGGCTGCTTGCAGAATTTCCGGATAGGTTACGGGGCTTCGGGCTTGATGACGGAGCGGCATTCAGGGTAACTCAATCGCATACCAGCATTAACGGCACGGATTTAGTGATTGAGGCAGAAGGATTTGACGCACTGAAACTTCACACGCCGTTAGTCGGAGAGTTCAACATCATGAATACCCTGTGTGCAGTAACGGCAATGCGCGGACGTGTGGATGACGGGGCAGTCATTCAGGGAGTCGCGAATGTCCCCCAGGTACCCGGACGGCTTGAACGCATAGACCTGCCTAACGGTGCATGTGTATTCGTGGACTTTGCGCACACTCCTTCGGCACTGCGGACAGTCCTGAAGACCATCAGGGCACTTTCAGGCAGTGGGGGCAGAATAATATCCGTGTTCGGTCATGGCGGAGGAAGGTATCAGCAGAACAGGCCGGAATTAGGGAAGGCGGCATCAGAATTTGCGGACGAGATAATCATTACGTCGGATAACGCAAGAGATGAAGACCCGTATGCAATCGCTGAAGCCATAGCGGGAGGAGCAGCGATACCATACAGGATAATCACCGACAGACCTGAAGCAGTACGGACAGGATTAGAGGCACTGAAGAAGGGTGATATTCTCGTGATCACGGGCAAAGGGCCGGAAAAGTTCATCACGGTAAAGGATAAAAAGATACCGTTCAATGATACTCAAGCAGTAATGTCATGGAGAGATAAGCAATGAATTTCACGCTGAAAGAATTATTTGCGGACGTTCCGGGAAAATGGGCTGATGTCGAATTCCCTTCACACCTCGCAACAGACAGCAGGGAAGTATCGGAAGGTGATGCGTTCGTTGCGCTTGAAGGAGAGAAGACAGACGGGCACAAATATATTCCGCAGGCATTGCAGAACGGGGCAGGACTGCTCATCGTCCGGAAGGGAAAAGCTCCTGAAGGCGTTAATGTTCCTGTCGTTGAGCTGGAGAATCCGGAGAGGGATTTAGCGGAAACTGCCTCACGCAAGCTAAAGGCTCATGACCTGCAGGAGATCATAGGCATAACCGGGAGCGTAGGGAAGACTACTGCACGGGCGGCACTGCAGAAGGTATTAGCACCGCACTTCAGGATACATGCACCTGAAAGAAGCCTTAATACGTTAATCGGCTGTACTGCTACGATAATGGGAATGCAGAAGGAAACGGAGATATTAATATTAGAGTTCGGAGCAAACAAGCCGGGAGAAATTAAGGAACTCACAGAATATTTCCCGCCGTCAATAGCAATACTTACTGCAATAGCTCCCGTTCACCTTGAAGGGTTCGGAAGTGTTGAAGGCGTGTTGCATGAGAAGATAGAAATAACACGCTCGCCGTTAATCCGCAAAATAATCTTCAACAACGACAACGAATATCTGAGCAAAGAATTTTCCTATGTCGTAAAGTCTATGGGTGTCGGTGAAGCAAAAGACTCTGACTTTGTGATTTCGCATGACACTTCAGGCTATAGTCTTCCCGCATTGTCATTCGTGCTTGCACACAGGCAGACGCAGGAAATAGCGCGCATTACAGTCAATATCTGGGGCAGACATAACGCAATGCCATTGAGCTTGGCCGCAGCTGCAGGGCATGAACTGGGTATCGGCCTTCAGGATTCTGCGGACGGGCTGAAAGACTTTCAGGCACTCACGGGACGCGGAAGAGTGATCACGCTTGACGGGGGAAAATTCATCGTTGATGACGCATACAACGCCAACCCTGCATCAATGAGGGCATCACTTGAGACCTTTGCGGGGATAGATTCGCCGGGCAAAATTGCAGTTCTGGGGGAAATGCGCGAACTTGGGGAGAATGCCGCGAAATATCATGCTGACTTGAGGCCGCTGCTTGAACGTATAGATTATGTTGTGCTTGTAGGTGATATTTGGCGCAATGCTTTAGGGGACGGAGAATATATATTTGCGTCAGACTGGCAGGAGGCATTACGGGACACTGAAAGAATCATGAAGGCTGAAGACTGGTGCGGATTGCTGGTGAAGGGATCTAACTCTATCGGCCTCAGCAACATTGTGAGGGCGTTGTCATGAGATTTCTGACGGGGTTAGCGTTCTTTGCGTTGAGCGTGATACTGCAGTATTTATGGATAAAATACCAGCGGCACATACACCTTACGCAGCAGCAAAAATGGTACGGGATCAACATAGACAACGAGATTAAATCGGCTACTCCTTCAATGGGGGGAGTAGTTTTCTTGTGCATGGGAATATTCGCGGCTGTTCTGTCTCATTCATGGGAAGGGCTGTTGTTCTGGAGTCTTCCTGTGCTGAGCGGGCTAATCGGCTTCATTGATGACTGGCTGAAGTTCCGTACACACACCAGCGAGGGATTCAGGAGTATGGCCAAGCTGAAGATTCAGCTTCTTGTGTGCGCAGTGTGGGTTATTGCCGTGTTCATGTCGGGACGCATGGGACTCTGGCCGGGATTATGGGACGCTGAAGGGTTGCTCGCCGTGCCTCTTGCGTTCCTGATGACTGCCGGGACGATCAACGCCGTGAACATTACCGACGGTCTTGACGGCCTTGCGGGAGGAAGTTTCCTCATATCGCTTGGGGCTTTGCTGTTCCTTCTGCCGGTCAATGACTTCAACGCTACGGTAATGATTGAGCTGTTTTTCGTGGTGTCGGGCTTTCTGTTCTTCAACCTGAGACCCGCAAAAACCTTCATGGGTGATACCGGCTCGCACTTTCTGGGCGGAGCTTTGGCGGCATTGTGCGTGATGAACGGAAGAACTTTAGCGATAATTCCTGCAGGGTTCATATTCATCATTGAGATGTTATCTTCGGCAATACAGATATTCACGATAAGGTGTTTGAATAGGCGTGTGTTCCTGATGGCTCCCCTGCACCATCACTACCAGAAGAAGGGACTCGATGAGACGGCTGTAACGTTAAGGTTTTGGCTGGTTCATGCTGTAGGGGCTGTGCTGATCGGGTTAATGCTGATGTAAAGAAAATCCCCCTGCCGTCATGACAAGGGGATTATTTTTTATGTGTTTATCTTTTCCTAAGCGCGACAAGTACTAACGCAATGCCTATAGTCCCGAAACCGAAATTACAGCTTCCACTTGTATTATAGGTATCTCCTGTAGAACCAGTGCCATTACCGCCTGTGCTACTGCTAGTGCTATTACCGCCACCGCCACCTTCACCGCCACCGCCGCCATTACCACCATTACCACCATTACCACCATTACCACCGTTGCTGGAAGACGTATCGTCGGTAGTAGGAGTTGTTCCTTTATTAATTTCGCTTCCGAAATAGCGTACTGTTGCAAGGGAATTATTACGCAAAGTCAACACCTTATTGGGATAAAGCACTTTAATTCCGTATGGGGCTAGTTCAGGTACATCTTTTGACGTTTGTGTATTGCTCATGTCCTCAATATCAGCATAGCTTATATCAGTGTCCATTTCCCACTCATCAGAAGGGATCTCGAACTGCGTACCCACCTTAAAACCTGTAACCTGATAGTACGTATCACCATTCTCATTTTTGATGAGAGTGAATATCATAGGTTCTTCTGAACCAGTGTACTGCATTACTAGGGAGCTGTCTTTAATACTCCATTCCGTTACGTAATACGATGCGGCCTCAGAACGCGCAGAAACCATTTTCTTAAAGAATATTATCACGCAACAATAAAAATTTTGGTACATATTTTTTGAAGGGAGCACACTTCAGAACTGTATAAAAAACGAAGATTCTGTATAGTTCATGCTGCAGAAGCTGTGATGATTGGGTTAATTCTTGTGTGAAGATAAATAAAGAAGACCCGTTATATTGGTTGTATGCGGGTCTTCAATGTCTACTATGTTATTACAGAAAGTTTCAGACCCCAGCTGCAAGCTCTTCTACACGCTGAAGAGTCATTCCGCACATTTCTGCAATCTCCGCAAGTGCTATCTTTCCGGCATGTATAAGGTTATACGCAATGTTTTCCCGCGCTATAGTCTCACCTATAGCTTGGCCTATTACTTTGCCTCTTGCCTCACCTCTGGCTTCTGCTTCAAGTTCCATCTCGTCAAGAACTCCCATATTATCATCTCCTTTCTTTGTACCCTTTATCGCTGCCGCACTTTTGGCAAGCACAGGACACAACATATCTTCAACTCTTGAACATCTGAAATCGTGCATGAGTTTCCCCAAGTCAGTATCAGTGTTCTGCTTCGATGAGTCTACGTATACTATGTGTGATCCGTCATTGAATGGCTTTCCGTTCGACAGTATCACGCGGTCAATGAAGTATACCGGTTCACCATACCCCAGAACGTCGTTAGCTGTAATGAATATCACTATGCTTTCACGTTCCTTCAGCAGCGAATAAGGCTCTCCTGTCTCCAGGATATTCATATCTATTGCCGCACTGTTATATCTTGCCCTGTATGGACTTGCACCCGAAGAATCATTCTGTATCTCTATATCATAGTGCCTGTTCTCACTGTCTACAGCATATACATCAAGCCTTACATAGCGGGAATTATCCTGGCCTTTCAGCACGTACTGAACTTCCACAGACTTAACGGCTAAATCCTTTTTGCACAGAATTATCCTCAGCACGAACTCAACACAGGGAATATTATTCTTGAAGAACAACCTCATATAGAAGTCATCCATCAAGGTTAATGGCTGAAGCGCAGCAATCTTTTCTTCGTATGTGAGTCGGCTCATGTTCTATCTTGGTGCAGGAAGTATGAAGTTCTCTGCTCCTCCGGCAAGTGCAGGAAGGCTAATCATAATATCCTTGCTGCATTTAGGCTCTATCGTCTTCGTGATCGTGTTCACGATCTGCCCGTTCTCGTCGAATACTTCTGCCTTCAGCGTAAATTCAGTACCGACAGCCTTGCGCATATCCCTTTCACGCGTCATCAGCTCTATCATATCGCCATTGTTCACGCTGACATTGACCTGCTCAAGTGCCTTATAGTCCCCGTATGCACGGTTGTCTAAATATACCTGATGTTCCCTTCCGATGAAGAAAAGCCATATGCCCAACGCGATTAACACCGCAAGAACAACAAGCCTCTGAAACCAGCGCATTAAGAAATTCATGAATGCCGCCATTAGTTATCGCCTCCTCTGTTGCCTCTAAGGCTTCTCCGGGCTGCCTCGCGTTCCCTGTTGCGTTTCCATGCGTGAAGCACAAGTGCTATAGCGATAATTCCATACGACACAAAGACACGGAAATATTCACCGATCTGTGCATCACCGATGAGATTTTTTCCTGCAACAGGAGCAACAATGAACATTAAATGGAAGAGTATTACACCGACGAATACGTTAGCTATGCTTGCACGTGATACGCTTGCACCTCCGATAAGCAGTGCCGCAATCGAGAACATTCCCGCCTGATCATGACTGTTGTAGGTGTTCAGCGTTCCCATGTTCTGCAGGTATATTATCTGCCCGTAACACGCAAGCACCGTCGAAATCACTATAGCGATAATCCTCGTCCTGTTCACCGCAATTCCCGCACTGTCCGCAACACTCTGGCTCTGTCCTATTGCCCGCATGTCCTGTCCGAGCTTCGTCCGCCTGAACCACACGATGAATGCACAGAACAGCGCAATCACTATCAGAGTCGCAAGCGGGATCCTCACAGCACCATCAAAGAACGGAATATGCACGAGGAAGAATGCACCGCTCCCGTTGGCACTGAGGAACTGCTGTCCCTGTGTTGTACCTGCCACTATTGACGGTATCAGGTTATCCAGAACGCCGCGAATACCCAGAAGGCTCACTGCATTGCGGACACCGTAACCGCGTGAGAGCAGTAATGCAGGGTTGGTGATAGGGATAATCCAGCCCATGAAGTACAGCACAACCAACTGATACACACCGTTGATGAAGAACCCAAGAATATATGACGTAACCATCTCGCGCCCTTTCGCCCTGTTCAGCACAGCACCGCAGAATATACCCAGAATTACAGCTATAGGCGTTCCTACAAGGCAGGCCAAGATCATACCGGGAATTCCCACGACTCCCCAGTCGCATATCATCAGCAGTCCTATCTGCCCGGCCATAGCTCCGAGAACCATACCGAAATTCAGACCCATTCCCGCCATAATCGGAATCAGAAGCGACAATATCAGGAACGAGTTGCGCCCGATGCGCGTCAGCAGTTCCTGCACAAGGTAGCTTGCAGAATATCCGCTCAACGGTATAGCAAAGGCAGATATTATGATGAATATTGCAGGGACAGCGTTATTTGCCATGAGGTCAAAAAGTTTGCGGAAAATTCTCCCGCTCCCCATAAGCAGAGCAAGAATGATTACGAGGGCTATAATTCCTATCACTGCGGCAAGTACGGCGTTGTTCAATGCAAATGTGATTGCCTGATTCATTATCTCATTCATCATGTTACGCACGCACCTTTCTCGTTAAAGCATAAAGAATCATTCCGTTGCTCACTATCAGCCTGATTACTTCCGACATGTCCGTTTGAAGGTAGCTGTTGATTACGCTCGGTGTCATGGTCAGAATACCCTGAAACAGGAACGTCCCGACAATAACATTAAGTATGCTTGCCTTGTTGACGCTTGCACCGCCTAAAAGTATTGACGCAACCGCCGGCAATGCCATATAGAACGGCCCCATATAGAGCTGAATGAAGCCGAAGCTCTGTTCGTACACGATAATTCCTATCGCGCCGAGAACAGTAGACATCACAACCGAGATCGTGCGCATCTTATCGACATTAACGCCTGAAGCCCGCGCAAACTCAGGGTTTGAGCCTACAGCAGTTATAGCCGTGCCCGTCTTTGTGCGCATGAAGATCCATACTGCCAGAGCCATAACCGCAAAGAATATCAGCATACCTGTCGGGATATAGAGATGATCGCCTATGTTCACCGACAGCGCATCACTCAGTACGTGCAGCCAGTAGCCTTCAACGCTTATAGTTGTTCGCAGTCCCCTTCCCGCAAATCCCCAGACCATTGAAGGGTGTTTGTACGGAAGCAGAAGCCACGCAATGCACATGAACGACACCGACGAGAAGCCGACATATGTAGCTATCATCATCTCGTCCCCTTTGACCCTGTTGAGCAGCTTTCCGTAGAACCAGCCGAGAACCGCCGCAATAGGTACAGCTATAATCACTGCCGATGCAAATCCTAAAGGTTCGCGCCACGTGTCAACAAATTCCTGCGTAAGCCATGTGATCTGGTACTGTGATCCCCATGCTACTAGTTTCGCTAAAATTTCTACGTTCCATTCAATAGAGAGTGTTGCGCCCAAAAGCCCCGCTATGATTCCCAGAGGCAAGCCGAAATTCAGCCCGCATCCTGCCTGTACCATAGGGATCATTGCGAGAACCATAACGCCGTTCATTCCGAAGCGCACGAGGGTATTCGATAATGACGTGTCAACCCTAACGCCCACGAAAGGAGCAGCAATAAACAATCCAAGCAGGAACAGCGCAATAATTATTCTTGGCCATCCCGCTTTTTCTATGAATCTTCCTATCATGCTGATTCTTCAGCCTCCTCTTCTTCACGTCTGGCCTGCCCCATCATGAGCATTCCGAACTCCTCAGCAGGACTTGATGCCGGCAGGACTCCCGCGATTCTTCCGTCCCCGACAATAGCAACACGATCACACACCGAGCGCAGTTCCTCAAGTTCCGAGCTGGTGATAATTATTGTCGTGCCGTGTTCCTTGTTGTAGTTCTTGAGGGTATCGAGCACTAATGTCTTTGCGCCGATGTCTATTCCTCTTGTAGGTTCACATATCAGGAGAATATCAGGACGCAGTACGAACGCCTTAGCCAGACACACTTTCTGCTGGTTGCCTCCGGAGAGTTCCCCGGCCTTCTGGCTTGGCCCGGTGCACTTTATGCTCAGTGCGTCAATGAACTTCTGTGCTTCCTTCCTCATAGCGTATTCATTCCTCATCTGGAATATGAACGGTATACCCATCAAGAACCTTCCCTGAGTCTGCATTGCCGTGAATGTGATGTTCCAGTCTAACGGCTCATCAAGCAGGAGTCCGACTCCGCGCCTGTCTTCCGACACAAAAGCCATCCTGCGCCCTAATGCCGCACGGGGTTTGTTGAGCGTAAGACTTCTGCCGAACAGCCGGACTTTACCCCCTGCAGGATACAGCCCCATAATGCCGTTGGGGATTCCGAGCTTTCCGTGTCCTGCAAGACCGCCGATGCCGAATATCTCGCCTTTTCTGACCTCAAACGATACGTCGCGCACAGTCTCTCCTGGCATGTCTACCCATAAATGCTCAACCTTCAGCGCAGGTTTTACCTTCTTCTTCTTTTTCTCCGGCTTGGGATTCAGCACGAGGTTTACGTCAGGCACTTCTACAGCTTCTTCCGGTATCGGCCTCTCTTCCGGTTCTTCCGGCTCAGGTTCTTCCTTGCGTTCACTTTCACGCCCCACCATCAATGACGCTATCTGCCGTATAGTAAGGTCTTCAGCAAACGAGTCCGTGATCAGCCTTCCGTCACGCAAAACGATAATTCTGCTGCAAAGCTCCTTAATTTCATTAAGCCTGTGGGAGATGAACACTATAGCTATTCCTGAACGTGCAAGTTTCTTCAGGGCAAGCAGTAATATCTCTGCTTCGCTCTCCGTAAGCACTGCTGTGGGTTCGTCGAGGAACAGCAAGCGGGTATTCTTCCGGTCAATCTCCCGTGCAATCTCTATAAACTGTTTGTACCCTACAGGCATTTCACTGACTACCATATCAGGACTGATATTCACGCCCAAAGTATTTAGTGCCTGACTCGCCCTTCTGCCCATAGCATCACGGTCAAGAGTCGAAACCCTGTCGCTGAATACGTAACTCATCACCGAGCCGTTGAGGACTTCACGGTTCAGCAGAATATTTTCCGTTGCAGTGAAGCCGGGTATCAGCGAGAATTCCTGATGCACCATGCCTATACCTGCCGCTAATGCCTGATTGGGCGACGTGAAGTGCACCGCCTTTCCGTCAACACGCATATCACCCTCATAGCCTCCTGTTGAAGCTATAACGGGCATTCCGAATAATATGTTCAGCAGTGTAGATTTCCCTGCTCCGTTCTCTCCTACAAGGCCGATGATCTCTCCCGGCTCAACAGAAAATGATATGTCCGTCAAGACTCTGTTGCCGTAATACTCTTTGCCTATGTGCTCAAGCTGTAACAGGGGATTGTTATTTTTATCCGACAAAAAAATCACCTCTCGTTATAGAAAAAGGGAATGCGCTAAAGACATCTTCAGGCACTCCCTGTGATTTGCATGATTGGTTGTTGGTGCTGGCTGTGATTACTGGGCGGCAGGTGTCATGCGTATATGGAAGTACTTTTCAGGTATCTCAACATCAGCAAGCCCGAGGTAGTCCCCGCCGAGCACGTATGTATCCTGACGGAGAAGGATGAACTTTGTGTTGCGTACTCCTGATACTGCATCAGTGAAGTAGCTTGCTCCCCAGTGTGCGCCAGGGCAGAACTCGTCATATGCAGTCCTCATGTCGCGCAGAGCCTGAGCACTTCCGAGCTTGTCGGTGAATGTCTTTTCGACGTAGCGTTTGCCGTACTCAACAAGTGCCGCAGTTGTCGTATAGCCCCATGAATATGCCCATGTTCCCATACGTCCGCCGCCGCCTGCATCAACTACAACCTTCTCCAGCTTCTTGAGGATTGCCTGCCAGTCTCCCTGTTCAGCGGTGAAATCGATTCCGAGTGCTCCGGGATAACCCATTAACGGCGAGGGCAAATCTGCTTCAACGAAATATCCGCCGAGTTCAGCTATCTTGCGCAGTAACGGTTCTGTGTGCGCGTCATTAGTGCAGAAGAATGCTGCGTCCTTGCCGTATTTCTCGATCCATGCGGGCATGTTCTCAAGAATATACTGCTGTGCACCTGCAACACCAACATCACCGGTCGGGTCCGGTGCAGTCTCGAATACGAACTTTACGCCGAGATCCTTGCAGGCTTCCTCCATTATTGCACGGCGGAGGCCAAGTGTCTCATAGCTCATGTGGCGCGGGAAGGAAATATGCACGAATGTTTTTGCGCCCATCTTCTGCGCACCAAGCGGAATCGTGTAGCCGCGTCCGATGTGGTCAGTGTGGGTTGCAATGTCTGCGGCCTCAGTGATTACGCCGGGGTCTTCATGGGGCTCGCCGGCAAGAAGGAGAATATCACTGCGGCGTTCGCGGATTCTCCTGAAGGCTTCTGCTGTGCCGGGGATTGCCTGATTGACCACGATAACTTTCATCAGCGGGTCATCTGCAAGACCTACTATCTGGCTGATTGTCGTCTCCTGCTCTGACGTAAAATTGTCGGGATAGGTTACGTGCGTGATCATTCCGCCGTCCTTTGCATCACCGTACATTTTGATCATCAGTTCAGCTCCGCGAAGGTCATCCTCGCTCTGTGATACTGTGCCGGTAACTACTCCGATATGAAACTTTGCATCTTCAGCGGCAACAGCACCGGCAAGAAGTGCGCACACAAACAGTAATGCTAATACAACTTTTGACTTCACGATAATATCTCCTCTCTATTTGCCCGTTAAGGCGTTGGTTACAGCGTTCTTTGCAGACTCTTTTGCGGCTTCCTCTGCTTTCTCCTGTACTGCTTCCGTAACTTTCTCTTTTACGGCTTCCGTGATTTTGTCCTTTACGACTTCTACGGCTTTTTCCTTCACAGCTTCAACAGCCTGTTCTTTTACTGTCTCTGTTGCTGCAGTACCTGTAACAGAACCGAGACCGGGAAGAGAAGCAAAGGCAGTTCCCGTCAACGCACATGCAAGCACACATGACAAGAAAACTTTTGACTTCAATATAAATATCCTCCTTAACTTAAAATTTTTAGGAAAGCAAATTTATTATAGCAGTTATTGAAAAATTTTTACGGCATTAGGATATTCGGTCAGTTTGTTATAAGAGACATGCTAAAATTTTCATCAATATTTTTTCACAAAGGGGATAAACATTTCAATGCGCAAATATATTTTCCGCAGGGTACTAGCATCACTCCTGACCCTCTTTGTAGTAATCACATTAACTTTCTTCATGATGCGTGCGATTCCCGGCGGCCCGTTCACCGATGAAAAAGCAATACCCTCATTCGTTCTCGAAAAAATGATGTCCCGTTACGGCCTCAATGATCCGTTATACGTCCAGTACGGAAGATACCTATTGAACGTTATGCGGCTGGATTTAGGCCCGTCATACCGTTACGAGGGAATGACCGTCAATGAGCTTATAGCAGGAAGTTTCCCTATCTCTGCGGTTGTCGGGAGCATTGCGCTGGTTCTGGCTCTGATTGTCGGCATTCCTGCGGGGATAATCTCTGCCCTGAAGCGCGGAAAACTTCCGGACAGGTTCGCGATGATACTCGCAACACTCGGCGTAACTGTCCCGAACTTTGTCGTTGCTGCGGCATTGGTGTATATCTTTGCGTGGCGTTTGGGCTGGGTTACTGTCGGCTTCTGGGAGGGAATATCTACGGCCATTCTTCCGGCGGTAACTTTAGCGGGGTATCCTGCAGCATTCATCTCCAGGCTTGTGCGGTCAAGTATGCTTGAAGTTCTGCAGCAGGACTACATACGGACTGCATACTCTAAGGGCTTGAGCGGACGTGCAGTGGTGTACGTTCATGCGCTGAAGAATGCAGTTATCCCGGTAATCACGTACATTGCACCACTGACGGCAGGAATACTCACGGGAAGTTTTGTTGTTGAGCAGGTTTACGGCGTGCCGGGGCTGGGGACGTTCTTTGTTACCAGTATCACCAACAGGGACTACACGACAATAATGGGCGTTACTATCTTCTACAGTGCATTGCTCGTGTCGTTCAACCTGATTGCTGATGTCTGCCTTGCGTTCATTGACCCCAGAATCAAGCTGAAATGAAAGGAGACGGTTAAACCATGTATGATGCTGAACTGTTTTTGCCGTTATCGCGTGAAGAGAAGACTGATGCGGAGATGATGAGGCCGTCGCGGACTTACTGGCAGGATGTGCGGGAACGTCTGATGCGGGACAAGCTGGCTGTGCTTGGCCTGCTGGTGATAGTGCTGATTGTTGCGCTGGCAGTCTTCGGGCCGGTGCTATCACCGTATGAGTATGACGCTCAGGACTTCATGATGAGCAATGAGCCTCCCAGCGGTGCTCACTGGTTCGGGACTGATATGTTCGGACGTGATATTTTCGTGCGTGTCCTGTATGGTGCACGCATATCCCTTGCTGTAGGCTTCCTTGCGAGCTTCATCAGTTTGTTCATAGGCGTTATATACGGCGGGATTTCTGGTTTCACCGGAGGGAAGACGGATAATATCATGATGGGAATAGTTGACGTGATATACAGCGTGCCAATGATGATTTACGTTATTCTTTTGATGGTGGTAGTTGGGCCGGGACTCAAGAGCATATTCATCACGCTGGGAATATCTTACTGGGCACCTATGGCGAGAATAGTCCGTGCGGAAGTGATGAGGCTCAAGAACGAGGAATTTATCCTTGCAGCGCGTGTATTGGGTGCGTCGCCGGGAAGGATATTATTGCGTCATCTCATCCCCAACGCAATGGGGCCGATACTCGTAACCCTTACGTTCTCGATACCGGGGGCAATCTTCACGGAAGCGTTTTTGTCGTTCGTGGGATTGGGAGTCAGTGCGCCGATGGCTAGCTGGGGCGTTCTGAGTTCTGATGCCGTAGGATCTCTGGCGATATATCCGTGGCAGTTGTTCTTTCCGGCGGGAGCAATTTCCATAACGATATTGGCATTCAACTTTCTTGGCGACGGCTTGAGGGACGCATTAGACCCTAGATTGAGGAAGTGAGAGAATGAAAAATATATTAGAGGTAAGAAACCTGCACATGTCATTCTTCACGTCAGCAGGAGAAGTAAAGGCAGTAAATGATGTCTCGTTCCATGTCGGCAAAGGCGAAGTTCTCGGAATTGTCGGCGAGTCCGGAAGCGGCAAGAGTGCGGCTGTGCTTTCAGTTATGGGCCTGAAGGGTTCTGCGGGGAAAATCACAGGAGGAAGCATACTATTTGACGGGCAGGACATGAACTCGCTGAACATGAGGGACATTCGGGGCAGAAGAATATCCATGATCTTTCAGGATCCCATGACGAGCCTTAATCCTGTGCTGTCCGTGAAGTACCAGCTTGAAGAATCACTGCGCCGCCATCACTGGAAGGGAGACATTCACGCCCGTGCGCTTGAGATGCTTGAACGTGTCGGTATAGTCCCTGCCTCTGAACGCATAATGCAGTACCCTCACGAGTTCAGCGGGGGACAGAGACAGCGAATCATGATTGCTATGGCTATGATATGCGAACCGGAATTACTGATTGCCGATGAGCCTACAACCGCGCTTGATGTTACCGTACAGGCACAGATACTTGACCTCATGAAGGCACTGCAGAAAGATTCAGGAATGTCGGTGATACTCATCACGCATGACTTAGGGGTCATTGCGGGAATGGCAGACAGAATCCTTGTGATGTATGGCGGTCAGGTCATGGAGCAGGGGACACGCCGGGAAATATTCTACAGCACTGCTCATCCGTACACGCAAGGGCTTCTGCGTTCCGTGCCCAATCCCGACAGCCCTAAAGAGAGACTCATACCCATTGAGGGACAGCCGCCGGACCTGCTGAACCCTCCGGAGGGGTGTCCGTATGTGAAGAGATGCCCGGAAGCCATGAGGATATGCCTGCACAGAAAGCCGGAGAATATATCATTGTCTGATACTCACAGCTATTCATGCTGGCTGGGGCAAAAAGGGGTGAAGTGATTATGCTGCTGAAGGTTGAGAATCTCAAAAAGTATTTCGGAAATATACGTTCTGTTGACGGTGTGAGCTTCTCTATACAGAAGGGCGAGACGCTTGGGCTTGTCGGCGAATCAGGCTGCGGAAAGACTACAACAGGACGAACAATCATAAAGCTGTATGAACCCACTGAAGGCAGAATCATTTACGGAGGCCAAGACATAACCAGCCTTACGCCTGATGAAATGCTGTCGTTCAGGAAAAAGATTCAGATGATATTTCAGGATCCATACGCCTCACTGAATCCCCGAATGACTGCCGGAGATATTATCCGTGAGGCAATGATAATCCACCGTATACCCAGAGACGAACAGCAGGACAGGGTGAATCATCTTCTGCGGCTTGTCGGGCTGAACAGTGAACAGGCGGGACGCTATCCTCATGAGTTCAGCGGCGGGCAGAGGCAAAGAATAGGCATTGCGCGGGCATTGGCGGTTGAACCGGAACTCATCATATGCGACGAGCCTATTTCTGCGCTTGATGTGTCGATACAGGCTCAGATCGTGAATATGCTTGAGGACTTGCAGCACGAGCTTGGCCTCACGTACCTTTTCATTGCGCATGATCTGTCTATGGTGCGGCATATCAGCTCACGCGTTGCAGTAATGTATCTCGGTCGTATCGTTGAGCTTGCAGAAAGTGAGGAGCTTTACGCCAGCCCTAAGCACCCCTATACGGTTTCGCTTCTGTCATCAATACCCATACCAGACCCGGACAAATCCGACAGCAGAGAGACTACAGCACTTCAGGGGGAGATACCGAGCGCACTGAATCCGCCTTCAGGATGCACATTCCACACGAGATGCCCGAAAGCAAAGCCAGAATGCAGTATGCTCAAGACACAATTAGCGGACACAGGAAACGGACATTTTTGCGCTTGCCCGTTCGTGTAATTTTTATTTTTGTTGGGAGGAATTATTTTTATGCGTAAATTTTTTGCTGCAGTGTTATTCGTTATGGTTATGTCCCTTGCATCATACGGGGCATCAAATGAGATCGTCTTCAATCTGGGAGCAGACCCGCGCACGATTGATCCTGCACTGAACAACGCCGTAGACGGCAACAACGTAATATCGAATATCTTTGAGGGATTAGTCCGCACAAGTTTCACCGATGCACCAGAACCGGCACTGGCTGAATCGTGGGAAATATCGGAAGACGGCATGACGTGGACGTTTCACCTTCGCGACGGCATAAAGTGGTCTGACGGCCAGCCCGTAACAGCTCAACAGTTCAGGGACGGATTCATTCGCGCACTTGACCCGGAAACAGCTTCACCCTATGCGTATTATGCTTTCTTCATCAAGAACGGCGAAGCATTCTACAACTCTAAGGCAAAAGCTGATGACGTAGGTTTAAGTGCTCCTGACGATAAGACATTCATTATTGAGCTTGAATACAAGAACCCGTTATTGCTTGATTATCTTGCGTTCTCTATCTTCATGCCGGCAAGAATGGACATAGTGAATGAATCCCCGCGTGCATGGGCGACACGTCCTGAGACTCTGATTTCTACCGGGCCGTTCAAGCTGGAGAGCTGGAAGCATGGTGAAGGCGGAGAGATGATTTTAGTGAAGAACCCGGAATACTGGGAGGCAGACAAGGTTAAGGCTGAACGCTTGCGTTTCGTGTTCATCACCGACGAGAATACTGCATTTGCGGCATTCCGTGCAGGACGCATCGACTACATGACTACGATACCCCCGCAGATGACTCCGATGCTGCTCAAGAGGGGCGATGCTGTATCAGTTCCCGTTCTGGGTACAGGTTATTGCGACTTCAACGTTACCCGCGAACCGTTCAATGATGCTAGGGTCAGAAGAGCTTTCACGCTTGCGATTGACCGCAAAGTCATTGTGGAGAAAATCACTATGGGAGGACAGAGACCTGCAACGGGTTTTGTGTGTGATGTAGTTCCCGGCAGTACACAGGAGCAGGACTTCAGGACTGAAGGCGGCTCATTCCTTCCGGAACGCGCGGACATTCAGGAGGCAAGGAGGCTTCTTGCTGAGGCTGGATACCCTGGCGGCAAAGGATTCCCGAAAGTGTCATACAAATACAACTCTAATTCAGGCAATAAGGCTATGGCTGAAGCACTGCAGGGAATGTGGAAACAGGTTTTAGGCGTTGAAGTTGAGTTATTGAATGAAGAATGGAAGGTGTTTATTGAGACGCGCAACAGGAGGGATTATGACATTGCCCGTGATGCTTGGGTTATGGATTTCTTTGATGCCGGGAGCCTGCTTGAGCTGTGCATGACGAATTCTGCGCAAAACAACACCGGCTATTCCAACGCAAAATATGATGAGGCAATGCTTAAGGCTTCTCGTGAGATGGATTACTCAAAGCGCATAAACTACATGCACGAGGCTGAAGCTGTATTGATGGAAGACCTGCCTGTCCTGCCGATATATTTCTATTCATCGGCGGTAATGCAGAGCAAACGTGTTAAAGGCATATGGCATTCTCCGAGAAGTTTTGTGCTTTTCAGGGGAGCAGAAATACTTTAGCGTGATACTACGATAAAAATTTTAACGGGTTATGCTATTATTTTTCAGAAAATTTTTACATGAGGTGATTATTTCATGAAGAAATTAATCTTTGCGCTTCTGTGTGTTTCCCTTTTTGCTTCTTCCGCTTTCAGTGCTGACGTTAAACCGATAAAGATCGGCGAAATTGCCACTGTAACCGGAGATTTCGCGGCATACGGCGTTGCTGAAGTCGAGAGCATAAAAATTGCCGTGAACGAGATCAACGCTAAGGGCGGAGTTCTTGGCCGTCCCCTTGAAGTCATCATGTATGACTGCCGTACCCGTCAGGAGGACATGGTGAATGCTGCTCGCCGTCTTGTTGAGCAGGACAGGGTAACAGCAGTAATCGGCCCGTCAGGATCAGGGCTGTGCATAGCTGCCGCACCCATCTTCAACCGCGGGCGTGTTCCCCATCTCGGAACGCTTCCGACAAACCCGCTCGTTACAGTCGACGATAACGGCAAGGTCAGGCCGTACAACTTCCGTATATGCTTCCTTGATCCGTATCAGGGCGCAATCATGGCACAGTTCGCGTTCAAGAATCTTGGCGCGAAGAAGGCCGCACTGCTCTATGACGTATCGAGCGACTACTCACAGGGACAGCGTGAATTTTTCGTGAAGGGCTTTAAGGAACTCGGCGGAGAACTCGTTGCAGATGAGGGCTTCAGGGGTGAAGACGTAGACTTCCGCTCACAGCTCACCAACATGAAGGACAGCGGTGCGGACGTGTTCATATTCCCGTTCATGGGAAAATCACTTCCTCTTGCAGTCAAGCAGGCACGTGAACTCGGCATAGAGCTTCCCATCGTAGGCGGAGACGGTTACGGCGATTTCATGTGGGAGATTTCCGGCGAGACTCTGCGCAACACATACTGGGTAAGCCATGTAGACAGGTATGACCCCACGCTTGCAGGGTTCTTCGATGACTACCTCAAGAGTGCAGGGACGGAGTGTCAGGAGTTCATGAATGCTGTTATGGCGTATGACTGCGTATACTGGCTGAAGGACGCTATAGAGCGCGCCGGAACTGATGACCCCGTGAAGGTACGCGATGCCTTAGAGCAGACGAAGGATCTGCAGCTGCTTCACTGCGTACTGACTATGGATGAGTTCCATAACCCTAAGGACAAGGACGGGGTTATGCTGAAGTGCGACGAGACTCAGAAGAAATCATTATTCTTCGTGAAGATTCGTCCGGAATAACAGCAAAGGAAGAAATTTTTGCGCCGGCTTTGCGGTGTGCAGGGCTGGCGTTATTTTTTAGGGAGGATAAATCATTATGACACGTGAAGAAATGGACAGGATTCTAGGTGTTGACCCGAATAATGTTTGGATGCCGGATTACGATTACGGCGAGATTTCTGAAGAGGAAAACGAGGAGCTGACACAGATTCTCGAAAGCCTTACCGAAGATGACCTGCAGACAGCAAGAATAGAGCTTGTCAATCGTTTTGACCCTACTATTACTAAGGTTATATATGTTAATGAAAACATATGATAAGTATTGAAGATATAAAATTCTACTACAAAAAAGACGCAGAAAAATTTTTCCGCAAGCATGAAGCTGTACGTCAGACATTCAAGGTCGATGTTGTGAAAGTCATCAACAGAGATCATACGGAACAGGTTAATGTAAAACCTTTGCAGGGCAGGTTCAAAGGATATTCCCGCATTGCTATCGGCGGTTACAGGATTATCTACAAAATAGAAAATGGTGAAATAATTGTTGTAGATGTTGCTTATGCCGGTTCACGCGGAGATGTATATAAAAGATTTCAGGGGTGAGATTTTTGGCATTCACTTTTTCTACATTCATTCAACAGGTCATAAACGGCCTGTCATTAGGGAGCGTCTACGCATTAATTGCAGTGGGCTACTCCCTCGTATACTCAATATTATTATTCTCCAACTTTGCGCACGGAGGCTTCCTCGTTGTTGGCGGCTATGCCTGCTACTACCTTCTCACGCAATGGGGCTACGGTGTCAGCGTCTCAATGTTCGGAGCACTTATCGCTTCAGGCATTACTGCGGTCATCACTGAGCGTCTAGCCTACAAGCCAATACGCGAGCGCACATCACTGACACTGTATCTTCTGATTGCGTCAATGGGGGTCAACATAATCATCGAGAATCTTTTTGTCGTTACAGTCGGCGGAAGAATCCGTGCATTGCCGCAAAACACATTCCCAACAGGAGTCTTCAGCCTATGGGGAGGCGTTACCCTCAGTGCATCAGATATTCTCTCGCTGGTTACGGCGGTAATATTTCTCGGGCTGCTTCAGGTCTTCCTGAACCGCACGCGCTGGGGACTGGCTATACGTGCGGCGGCGTGTGATATTCGCACGGCGGGATTAATGGGCGTAAATGTTACGTTCCTCATCAGCCTTGTATTCTTTGTTGCTGGAGTATTGGCGGCAGTCGGCGGGATATTCCTTTCAGTGCGTTACAGCCTTTATCCGCAGTTAGGCAGTATCACCACGAAAGCATTTATCGCGGCAGTAATCGGCGGGTTAGGATCATTGCCCGGCGCAGTTGTCGGAAGTCTGATACTTGGCCTTGCTGAAATGCTTACGGCAGGATTCATCAGCTCACAGATGCGGGATTTAGTCGTGTATTCACTGCTTGTGATTATGCTTCTGATACGTCCGGCAGGATTCTTCGGTAAAGAGATAAGCGAGAAGATATAACCATGAAAAGAACTCTGATATTAATACTAATAGGCTTTGCTCTTGCGTTATGGCCGCTTGGAGGCTATCAGGAAGGCATAGTGATTCTCATGTGCATAAACTGCATTGCGGCTATGGGAGTCTCAATACTCACGGGCTTTACGGGAATATTCACGCTTGGGCACGCGGCATATATGGCTCTCGGTGCGTACACTACTGCAATTCTGACTGTGCGCTACGGTGTTCACTGGTTCCCGGCAGTTATCGCGGGAGGATTGATGGCGGTGATTATTGCGTGGCTGATAGGCATTCCGACACTAAAGCTTACGGGAGATTACTACGCCATAGCCTCAATAGGACTCGGCGAGGCAATAAGGCTCATCCTGGAGAACTGGCAGAGCTTCACGCGCGGCGCAAGAGGCTTCCCCGGCATTGATCCCTACACGACAAGAACAATGGCTGTAGTGATATTCATCGTGCTTGCGATCCTGATGTTCAACCTTCTGGACAGCCGGCTCGGAAGGGAACTGCGCGCCTCACGGGACGACGGCACTGCGGCATCACTGATGGGGTTCAACACTCCGCGCACAAGAATGAAGGCACTGGTGATTTCTGCATTCTTCTGCGGTATTGCCGGTTCACTGCTCGGCGGATACATGAGCTTCATTCAGCCGTCAATGTTCGACATGATGAAGAGCACGGAGCTTACTGCTGTTGTAGTGTTCGGCGGACTCGGCTCAATGAGCGGCACTATTCTTGGTTCTGCGGCGATAACACTAATCATGGAATACTTCAGGGACATATCACAATACAGAATGCTGATTTACGGCTTATTGCTGGTGGTAATTATGGTGTTCCGTCCTGAGGGGCTGTTGGGCAGTCATGAAGTCTGGGAGTTATTGAGATGGAGGCGGAAGAATAATGCTTGAACTTTCTCATGTTAATATGCGGTTCGGCGGAGTTATGGCACTAAGTGATATGAGCTTCCATATACAAGAAGGATCCCTTACCGGCATAATAGGCCCTAACGGTGCGGGAAAAACTACAATCTTCAACATAATATCCGGTGTCTACACTCCTACAGAAGGGCAGGTGTACTTTCAGGGCTGCGACATTACACCATTGAAGGCATATCAGATAATACGTTTGGGGGTAGCGAGAACCTTCCAGAACTTGAGGCTGTTCACGCGCTCTACAGTTCTCGACAACGTAATGACTTCCGCACAGAACAGGTACATCAATACATACAGGGAAGAATATTTTACGGGCGGAATGTCTCAGGCTAACCGTCCTGCGCCGGAAAGCTGGTATAGTTTCATTGAATCATGTCTTCATGTCGGACGCTGGGCAAAGACAGAACGGACATTACGCAAAACCAGTCTTGAACTGCTTGACCGTGTAGGGCTTGCAGACAGGGCAGACCAGACTGCAGGAACTCTCCCTTACGGAATGCAGAGACGCTTAGAGATTGCGAGGGCACTTGCGCTTTCACCGAAACTTCTTCTGCTCGATGAACCTGCAGCAGGAATGAACCCCGAAGAAGTATTTGAACTCAACGACTTAATCACCGGGATACACAGGGACTTCAAGCTGACGATTCTTGTTATTGAGCATCACATGGATCTGATCATGCGTATATGTCCCCACATAATATGTCTGAACTTCGGCGCAAAAATTGCAGAAGGCTCAAGCGGGGACATACAGAATAACCCTGAAGTTTTAGCCGCGTATCTGGGAACAGATGAGGAGGAATGACGGAATGCCCAAAATATTGCTTGAAGCGCAGGATATTCACGTGAACTACGGAGCTATACAGGCACTTGCAGGGTTCTCGCTGAAACTCATGGAGAATGAAATAGTGTCGGTAATAGGTGCTAACGGTGCGGGAAAATCCACGTTCATGAATGCGTTAATGGGAATGGTGAAAGTGTCGAAAGGTGATATATTCCTCGACGGCTATCCGTTATCGTCGAAGAACTACAAGGTTGTGCGGAGCGGACTCGCATTAGTCCCGGAAGGCAGAAGGGTATTTGCTCCGCTTACTGTTGAGGAAAATCTGCGCATAGGTGCATTCACGCGCAAGGAGACAGCAGACCTTCAGGAAGATTACGACTGGGTATTTTCGCTGTTCCCGATCCTGAAGGAGAGACTGAATCAGTATGCGGGGACATTGTCGGGAGGAGAACAGCAGATGCTCGCTATTGCACGGGCACTTATGGCACGGCCAAGAGTCTTGCTGCTTGATGAGCCTAGCTTAGGGCTTGCACCGATAATCATACGGGAGATTTTCCGGGAGCTGAAGCGCGTCAACGAGCAGGGGGTCAGTATATTGCTGGTGGAGCAGAACGCAAGACAGGCATTATTGCTGTCTCACCGGGCGTATGTGCTGCAGACCGGGAGACTGCTCAAGGAAGGTTTGAGCAAGGATTTGCTTGAAGACAAGGACATTAAGGCGGCGTATCTTGGCCAAAGCGCATAAAGGGGGACAGCTTCCCCCTAATTTTTTATGGCAAAGATTTTTGTGTGTAACTTTTTCATAAACCATATGCGTTTTCCGTTATTAAGATATTTGTTCCAGCACTGCAGGTTTGAACATCATATGAAATAATATTCATCGCTAGTATATCTTGAAAACTGCATCTTTATGAACTGCTGAATATACCATGAACAGAGGGCATCACTGCAGACAATAAAAAACGGTCGTGTCGTGCCGTGTTTTCATGCGAGATTTTACAACAAAAATTCCCTCCTGCCATTCATTCAAAACAGGAGAGAATTTTTTATGCCTTATTCTATAACTAATAGAACAGATGCCCTAAACTGAAAACGCCTAACCATGACATAAGCACGTTAATTCCTACGTTCGCCACCGACAGCAAGAACAGAGTCT
>CAJOES010000017.1 GCA_905233455.1 uncultured Synergistales bacterium
CGTCCTCGCCTGTGCCGCCGTTATGGGGTGATACTGCCGGGATTCTGCAGAGACGTGCAAGCGTTTCTGTCATCTGTGATTCAAGTTTCTGTGCTGATGATGTGATTTTTCCGCGCAATTAATTCATGCCTCCTGAAAGTTTTTCTCTATTCTACACCGTCAGCCTCTCCCTGCATTCTCTCGGTCAAGGTTTCCACTTCAGGATATGTGTTATAGGCATCAAGCACAGCCTCTCTCTGTATATCATTCTGCCCTTCAGTACAGTTGAAATGCCACAGCCCAGTAGCTTGCGATCCGACAAGTACCCAGCCCGGTATAGTCCCAGTGTTGGAAGCTCCAGCAACTTTCGTGTTGTTCATGGTCTCCATGATCTTCAGCCATACGTCATCCGCTTTGGGGCAAAGTTTTCTTATAGCCTCAACGTTAAATGCTTCTTTGTGCAGGGAGTTCGGAGGATACAGCACACCTCCCACACCGCAGGCAAAATAGCTCTGTGATTTTGTTCCAAGTGCGTTGGTGTACTCAAGATACCAGTTATCATGTTTGTCCGGTCTGCCGTTGGGAAGGAATTTTATTTTGTGAAATCTTATGGCTGATACACACTCAGGATTAATCATGTATGACTTGTAGAGCTTCTCAACAATATTGCTATCATAAACCCAATCATCATCAACCGTAATAATTATGTCTTCAGGATATTCCTGCATTGCGTAAAAATATTTTGTGTGAGGTCCTATATCTTCCCTGAACTCAATATCAACTCCGCAAGCTCTGAGCTTATCGAATACTTTCGGCAGCTTTCTATCCGGAAACTGATCTTCACCGAGCCACAATATTATTTTGTCTGGTTTCACAGTCTGGTTAAGCATTGAAACTATAGTATAAGGAACTAATTTTATTCGTGCGGGATAACTGGTCAACGAAACTATTATTCTTATGTCGCGCTTCTCTGTCCTGTTTAGGCCGTCAGCATCAAATTTTGTGAAAAGTTTATATGCCTCTAGCCTGACATAACGAGATGCCTGCAACAATAAATATAAAGGGTAATATACAATTTTACTCTTCCTTAATACGTTCTTTATTCTGACAAATAAAGATAATGGTGCGGCTGTCGGCTGTCGGCTGTCGGCTGTCAAAATTGTGGTGCGATTTTTCATTTGTGTCAAGTCCCTTCTGCTTATTTTTGCTTGCAAAAAACTACAGGTAAGAATTTACCTCTAACAATACCTCAGCATATAAAATTAATCTGTGAGCTTAAGTGAGTTTTATTGAGTTCAGAAATTCCGCGTTATTCTCTGTCTGCCTCAGTTTGTCCAGTATCAGGTTCAAAGCTCCGGCCTCATCAACTCCCGCAATTCTCTTGCGCAGAATCCAAAGCCGCTTCAATTCCTCGTCCGGCATCAATAATTCTTCCCGCCTTGTCCCTGATTTCGTTATGTCTATTGCCGGGAATATCCTCTGTTCCGCAAGTTTCCGCGACAAATGCAGCTCCATGTTGCCCGTTCCCTTGAATTCTTCGTATATCACGTCATCCATTCTTGAGCCGGTATCAGTCAGGGCAGTCCCGATAATAGTCAGACTCCCGCCTTCCTCAAAGTTCCTCGCCGCGCCGAAAAATCTCTTGGGGAAATACAGCCCTGAAGGGTCAAGCCCTCCGGATAACGTCCTGCCTGAAGGTGGCACGGTAAGGTTTGATGCACGGGCTAACCTCGTTATGCTGTCGAGAAGTATCACTACATCGCGCTTGGCCTCTACGAGCCTTTTCGCCTTCTCCAGAGCAAGGTTCGCAACGCGTATATGTTCATCTGCCGGGCGGTCAAACGTCGACGCAATAACCTCACCGTCAATAGATCTCGCAATGTCCGTAACTTCTTCCGGCCTCTCATCTATCAGCAGTGCCATGATGATTACGTCCGGAGAGTTCGCAGAGATTGCACGGGCTACACGCTTAAGCAGGGTAGTCTTTCCGGCTTTAGGCGGCGATACAATTAATGCCCTCTGGCCGAGTCCAATTGGTGCGAACATGTCAACAAGTCTTGTCGCTAAGTCTTTCGGTTCGTACTCAAGGCTGAGTCTTACGTTCGGGAATATCGGTGTAAGCTGTGCGAATACCGGCCTGCGTCTGGAATATTCCGGATCAGTGAAATTCACCGTCTCAACGCGCAGCAACGCCTCGTAGTGCTCCTGATCCCTTGGAGGACGTATCAGCCCCCATATCACGTCGCCGTTGCGCAGCCCGAAACGCCGTATCTGTGATGACGACAAATATACGTCGCTGTCAGTCGGAAGCATTCCCTTCGGCCTGAGAAAGCCGAAATTCTCCGGAAGAATCTCCAGAGTCCCACCGCCGAACCTGTAATTCATGCTCTCTGCCTGTGCTTTTAGTATGCTGATGATCAGGTCATCTTTGCGCATGGTTACGGGCGCATTGATGTCGAACTCTTTCGCCAGTTTCCTCAAGTCCGGCGCACTCTTTGAGGCAAGCATCGCATATGTGTATTTCGGTTTGGGGTGCTGCATTCCGTCCCTTCTCGGCCTGCTGTCGGTGAATGTCTCTTCTTCCGGCTCGTCCTGATCGTAAACCATTGAAGGTTCATCAAACTGTTCTTCCTGAATCTCCCGTACTTCCTCGCTCAATTCCTCTGGTGAAAGGCTCTCCGAAGGCATAAGCTGTCCTCTGGTGTCTTCCGTGTCCATGCTCCTCCTTCTTGTGCCGGTTCTGGCCGTTGTCCTGCGCTGGGCAGTGCGTGTTCTGGCCGTTATCGGTTCTGTGTCTGAATCTGTTGTTTTTCTCTTTATTGGCATGTGCTTTTTCCTTATTGAATAATTATGATGGGATGGGGAGCAGTGTCAGTACTCCCCGGGTGAAACTCTTTTAGTTCATTTTGTTTATCAGGCTCAACATCTCCGGGCTTAAAGATTTGTGTTCGCTCCATGCCCTTTCAAGAGGACTGAGCGTAAGTTTGTGGTTGATGTTTCCTACCATCATGCCTGACTTGCCGATCATGAGATTTTCTGTTGCAAATGCTCCCATTCTCGTAGCAAGAACTATATCGAATGACGTTGGATGCCCTCCGCGCTGAATATATCCCAGCACAGTAACCCTGGCGTCATACCCGCCGGAATCCTGAAGCTGTTCCCTCATCTCCGCCGCAGTCATAACGCCTTCAGCAAGAATGATGAGCGTATGGCTTCTGTGTTCAGCGTATGATGTCTTCAGCCTCTTGGTGAGATCCCCAATGCTTAACGGCAGTTCAGGAACTACAACATATTCTGCACCTGTAGCTACTCCGACTTCAAGCGCGAGGAATCCTGCATTGCGTCCCATGACTTCAACGACAAACAATCTTTCGTGGCTGGAAGCAGTGTCGCGAAGTTTCATGATCGCTTCAAGTGCGGTGTTCACTGCGGTATCGAATCCGATAGTTTCGTCCGTGCCGGTAATGTCGTTGTCGATCGTGCCGGGAATGCCCATTGTAGGGAATCCCAGATCATGAAGTGCCTTTGCGCCGTGAAACGATCCGTCCCCGCCGATTACGACAAGTCCGTCAATTTTTGCCTCACGCATTCTCGCAAGTGCCTCTTCGCGTCCTTCCGGTGTCTTGAAACGCTCGCTCCTGGCTGTCTTCAGGATTGTGCCGCCCCGGTGGATTATGCCTCCTACTGCCGCACGGTCAAGGGGGATGAAGTCTCCCTCGATGAGTCCCTCATAGCCTCTCCTTACTCCGATGCACTCTTTATCGTTGAACATACAGGTACGGGCTACGGCTCTTACTGCCGCGTTCATTCCCGGGGAGTCTCCTCCGCTGGTAAGTACAGCGATACGGTCCATCTTGATCATAATAAAACTCTCTTCCTTTCGTTATACTTATTGCTATATTTTATCTATTGTGCCTGTAATTCGTCTATTCGTGAATTTACATCATCATATTCTTTGTTCAGAGCTTCAAGCTGTTTCATCAGTTCAGCCCTGTCCGAAGCTATCTTGTCAGATCTCTTGATTAACCGGTCAACTTCAAGCCTGTTTGCCGCCTTGCCTCCGCCGATTTTGCCTCTGTCCCTCGTGAGATCCCATACCCATATAAGATCCGAACCGGAAGACATAGCCATGCTTATTGAGTGGTCGAATATCACGCGGACATCTTTTGCGCCTTCAAGAATATCTTTGCCCGTCTTGGGATCATAGCGCGGAAAATACACCATTCCGTCCCGTGCACCGAGTACCTTGAAGTTGAAGCGTTTATCGTAGTCTACAGGCTGATATACGTTCTTTCCGACTCTCATTGATATATGCTTGTCGAAAGGCCCTGGATACATGGGGACTCCGCGCACATACATTTCAATGCGAAACGGGATAGTCTCTGCAAGGTTAAGGTCTTTGAGCAGGGTATATTTGTAGTTCTCTGTTTCGTCGGAAGTCCACAGGTTTTTTTCTGCTTCTGCGGCAACAAGTGCTTCAACGTATTCATTTGCGTAATATGTTGCTTTGATTCTAAGTGTCTGGTCTCCGTCTTTGTCGGCAAAATTATTTTCATGAGACCAGCGGGACAATATAGTATCTTCTTTCGTGTCTTCTTTTTTAGAAGCAGTTTTATTTTTTGTGGCTGAATATGACGCAGTACAGAATAGAATTAATAATACTGACGCTGCGATAATTTTTTTTAGCATCTCCGTAATTCCTTCCTGATAAAAATTTTACTTATGATTAAATTCATGACTGGTGATAAATAAATTGGGGCATAAAAATTTTTGTGTATTATACAACAAGTTATTGTGCTGTCTATATAATGCTAAAGGCTGATTTTTGAGGCAGCAAGGCAGACATTTTTGGGGTGTTATTCTGCGTATGGGCTTTACTGCTAACACAGAAGGCAATGAAGATAACATTTTTATTGCTTTTTGCTGTATATACTTGCATAACACGGCAGGTAACGTGAAATATATTTATTGTGATTATATCTCCTTAAACACAGACAACAAAAACATACGGAAACGTTACAGCTTTCTGCTTTTTACGGCGGCATAATATGTTCATATAAAGCATTAATGTTGTCATAAACACGTGCTTATGTATCAGGCGTAAATCTTTGCAATGAAAGAATTAATATGTTATTCTAATTCGCATTCTAAAATTTTCATAAAATACAAAAAAGGAGGAGCTTGTCGGATATGGGATTTCGTACAATCGAAGAGCTGTGCGCAGAACTTGAAGACAAACGCAAAGCATCTCTTGACGGCGGCGGCAAAGAGGCCGTAGAGAAGCAGAAATCCAAAGGCAAGGGGACAGCCCGTGAACGCATTACGGCACTTCTTGATGCGGGGTCATTCGTTGAGCTTGACGAGTTCGTTACTCACAGGTGCACTAACTTCGGCCTTGAGGAAAGAAAGCCTCTCGGTGACGGAGTAGTTACCGGCTGGGGAACGATTGACGGCCGCAAAGTCTTCATCTACAGTCAGGATTTCACCGTGTTTGGAGGTTCTCTCGGCGAGAAACATGCGGACAAGATCTGCAAGGTTCTGGATATGGCCATGCAGTCAGGCTGTCCGGTAATCGGCCTTAACGATTCCGGCGGTGCAAGGATTCAGGAGGGTATTGACTCACTGAACGGCTACGGAAAGATCTTCAAGCGCAACACGCTCGCAAGCGGTGTAATTCCTCAGTTCAGCGTAATACTTGGCCCTACGGCAGGAGGAGCAGTATACAGCCCTGCACTTACAGATTATATCTTCATGGTAGACGGTGAAAGCATAATGCACATAACCGGCCCTGAAGTCATCAAGGCAGTAACAGGAGAGGCAGTAACCAGCGAGGAGCTTGGCGGAGCAGAGACCCACTTCACCATCAGCGGAAATGCACACTTCAAGGCAAAAGATGAGGAAGAATGTTTTGCACAGATACGCAAAGTATTATCCTACCTGCCATTGAACAACCTAGATGATGCACCCTTCAAGAAGACTGCGGACAGCCCTGAACGTGCAGATGTTTCACTGCGCGAGGCGGTCCCCGTCAATCCCAACAAGGGCTATGACGTTCATGAAGTGATAGCTAAAGTGCTTGACGACGGAGAGTTCACGGAAGTACAGGCAGGATGGGCGAAGAATATCGTTATAGGTTACGGCAGGATCGGCGGACGTTCTGTCGGTGTTGTCGCGAACAATGCTGACGAGCTTGCCGGCTGTCTCGACATTCACGCTTCGGACAAGGCTTCAAGGTTCATACGCCACTGCGATGCCTTCAACCTTCCGATACTGACGTTCGTTGACGTGCCTGGCTATCTTCCTGGCGTGGATCAGGAGCATAACGGGATCATCAGGCAGGGAGCAAAACTGCTTTACGCTTACAGCGAGGCTACTGTGCCGCTAATCACCGTGATACTGCGCAAGGCTTACGGCGGTGCATATCTGGCTATGGGCAGCAAGTCTCTCGGTGCTGATGTCGTGCTTTCGTGGCCTCAGGCAGAAATTGCTGTGATGGGTGCTGAAGGTGCGGCAAGTGTCGTCTTCAAGAAGGAGATTGATGCGGCAGACGATCCCAGCGCAAAGAGGCTCGAGAAGATAGACGAATACCGCGAGGCTTTCGCTAATCCCTACAGGGCGGCTGAAAGGGGATATGTTGACCGCGTGATTATGCCGGAAGAGACCCGCAAAGCTGTGTATATCGCGCTTGAAGGGATAGAGAGCAAGAGAGAGACTAGACCGGCCAAGAAGCATGGTGTAATCCCTCACTAGAGAAATAAAACAGGAGGCAGAGAATTATGCACTTTGAAGGAATTTCAGGAGCCATCAACGTAAGCATAGTAGCATTCTCTATCGTTTTCGGAGTATTGGTCGTACTTACGGGAATGATTTATGCTATGAGGCTGTTTGCAGGTTCAGGCGCGGAAAAAAAAAATGATGTAACACCGCCGCCATCAAAGCCATCTGCACCGAAAGCTCCTGCTCCCGTAAAGGCTTCGGCATCTGCACCGGATAAAGCTAAAATCGTTGCGGCAATAACAGCGGCGATCATAGAGTTCACTGGAAGTTCAGACTTCAGAATATTATCCGTACAGCCTGAAGGCCAGGGAGTCCCGGGAGATTTCTGGACAAGCAGATGGAAGACGGCAGGAATGCTGGCACTGAACAGCAACAGATTAACCCGCAAATGGCACTAAACACAACGAAAGGAGAAAATGAATCGTGAGCAGTAAATACAGAGTAATAGTAGACGGAACAGCCTACACCGTAGAAGTTGAAGCACTCGGCGCGGGCGCACCAGTCCCGGCAGCAGCTCCAGTTGCACCCGCACCCGCAGCAGCTCCTGCCCCAGTCCCGGCACCGGCACCAGCTCCGGCAGCACCCGAAGCTCCCGCAGCACCTGCACCGGTTGCAGACGACGCAATGACGGTAACAGCACCGATGCCCGGAAAGATTCTCAGCGTCAAGGTGAATGTTGGCGACAGCGTGAACAGCGGAGATCTCGTGCTTATGCTTGAGGCAATGAAGATGGAGAACGAGGTTTTTGCGACGGCTTCAGGAAAGGTTACGGAAGTCCGCGTAAAGTCCGGAGACAGCGTAAACACCGGAGACGTTCTGCTTGTTATAGCATAGAGGTATACAGCATTATTTTTCCCTCCTGTGATATTTGCGGGAGGGATTTTTTGTAGCTGAAGGAGGAATATTCATGCGTAAAGTTATTTTGGCGGCTGTCCTTGTATGCCTGTGCTTGTCTTGCGCGGCTTACGGTGCTTCAAGGTTCAGGGATTTCCCGGCAAAAGGGATATGCACGGGGGATTACGTCAGGCTTAGGGAAGAGCCTAACACAAGCAGTATGGTGATGGGAAGGCTGTTCAAGGGTGATACGGTGATAGTGGTATCGCAATCGACGGTGAAGGGTGAGGTGTGGTATGAGATAGAAGACCCCGAAGACGAGTACGGCGAAACTACTGTGTGGGTATACGGAAAATACATCAGGCCGAGGCGTTAATGTCTTAGTGCTGTAAGAAATATTTTGCTTCCCTTTTGTCCTCAATGGCAGGAGGGAATTTTTTTTGCGTCCATATATCAATCACTTATACTTTTTTTCTGTCAAACAGTTGTGCTAATATTAATTCCGAAAAGAGATGAGAATCATTGAACTGTCATAAACATGAATACGAGATCATAATAAACAGGCTTGCATACAAACGTGTTGAGAAAAAATTAACCGTTCCTATTCCAACAGAATGGGGAGTCTTCAATGTCAGCGCATACAGAAGCATAACCCAAGACGACGACTCACACACGCATTTAGCTCTTGTGATGGGAGATATTTCCGGCGATGCTCCCATTCTCACGCGAATACACAGCGAATGTTTCACCGGCGACGTTCTGGGATCATTGCGCTGTGATTGCGGGCCTCAGCTTCATACTGCATTGAAGATGATTGCGGACGATGGAAGAGGCGTACTGCTCTATATGCGTCAGGAAGGCAGGGGAATAGGCCTGCTAAACAAATTGCGTGCATACAAGCTACAGGATGAAGGGCTTGATACCGTTGATGCTAATGTTGCACTGGGCTTCCCTCCGGACATGAGGGAATACGGAACAGGAGCTGATATATTGATGGATCTCGGGCTGAAACGCATACGGCTCATGACGAACAATCCCGGCAAAATTTCAGGGCTTGAGCAGTACGGCATAGAGATTGTTGAACGCGTACCGATTCTCATCACTCCCAACGAATATAACGAAAGATATTTAGACACTAAGGCTCACAGGATGGGGCATATCTTAAAGGGGGAAATATTGTAGTGAAGGTAACAGAAGGAAAATTAATCGGCACTGGCTTAAACATTGCAATAGCAGCTTCAAGGTTCAATGACCTTGTTACGTCAAGGCTGATTGACGGCGCGAAAGATGCTTTGATGCGTCATGATGTCTCCGGCAGTGCAATAGAAGTCTATTGGGTTCCAGGAGCATGGGAGCTTCCGTTAGTGGCGAAAGAGCTTGCATTGTCCGGGAAGTATGATGCAATTATCGCGCTAGGTGCAGTCATCAGGGGTGATACTCCGCATTTCGACTATGTTGCTGCGGAAGCCTCAAAGGGACTCGCCGCCGCAGGACTTGAGAGCAGAGTACCGGTGCTTTTCGGCGTGCTGACATGTGATACGCTGGATCAGGCACTGATACGGGCAGGGAGCAAGGCAGGCAACAAGGGCGCGGATTGTGCTTTAGGCGCTATTGAGATGGCGAACCTGTTACGGAATATACGCCGCCAGAACCAGACAACAGAGGAGAAGACATATAATGCTTGACATCAAATATATACTTGCAAACCGTGAAGAATATGCGCAGTGCCTAAAGAACAGGCATCATGATTTTGATTTGGGAATACTTGTTACACTGGACGAGAAGCGCAGAAAGATTATAGGCGAAACAGAAGACCTTAAAGCAAAACGCAATGAAGGCTCACGCAAAATCGGAATGGCCAAAAAGAATCCTGATATTGACGTTGAATCACTCAAGGCTGAAATAAAAGCTATGGGCGACAAGATAAAGGAACTTGATACGGAGCTTGCAGAGGTTGAGTCAGAACTCAATCACCACATGATGACCCTTCCCAACAGGTTAAGCGCAACAACACCCATAGGAGAAGATGAGAACGATAACCCCGTCGTCAGGACATGGGGAGAACCCAAAAAATTTGACTTTGAGCCAAAACCGCACTGGGATATAGCTGAAGCACTCGGAATAATGGATTTCGAGAAGGGAGTCATGCTGGCTCAGAGCCGCTTCACCGTCCTGCAGGGACTCGGTGCAAGAATGGAACGTGCTTTAGTGAACTTCATGCTTGACCTTCACACGAAGAAGCACGGATATTTAGAGGTTGAGCCGCCTTTCATGGTGCGTTCTGCAATCCTTGAAGGCACAGGACAGCTTCCGAAATTCGCGGAGGATCTCTACAAGCTGCAGAATGATGATCTGTGGCTCATTCCTACGGCAGAAGTTCCCCTCACCAACTTAAACCGTGAAAGCATATTAGAGGAGAAAGACCTACCGAAATATTACACTGCATACACGCCTTGCTTCAGGCGCGAGGCAGGGAGCGCGGGGCGTGATGTCCGCGGGCTGATGAGGCAGCACCAGTTCGACAAGGTTGAGATGGTGAAGATATGCACGCCCGAAACCAGTTATGACGAACTCGAAAAGCTGACTTCCGACGCTGAAGACGTGCTGAAGACATTGAACCTTCCGTATCATGTCGTGAATCTCTGCTCCGGCGATATAGGCTTCGGATCGGCGAAAACGTATGACCTTGAAGTCTGGCTGCCATCACAGAACAAATACCGCGAAATCAGCTCATGCTCTAACTGTGAGGACTTCCAGGCGCGCAGAATGGGTTTGCGTTACAGGCCTTCGGACGGAGGCAGGCCGGTATTTGCCCATACCCTTAACGGCTCAGGCATAGCAGTAGGCAGGACATTAATTGCAGTCATCGAAAACTACCAGAACGAAGACGGGAGCATAACCGTTCCGGAAGCTCTCGTGCCTTACATGGATGGTCTCACTAGAATCACTGCCCGTTAGCCTTCCGGTAATAACAGGCTGTATATTAGCCGCAGTATTTTGCATCGGGGCGCAGCATTTCATCAAGAGACTGCTTCAGCCCCGGCAGTACGGCTATCTGCGTGATATTTTCCTTGCAGGCACGTGGCTTATTCTTGCTATGTGGTTCGGGAGTCATGAGGCAAGAGTCGTAGTGTGCTGTGCAATGCTCTCGGCGGCTGTAGGCATATCCGAGAATGTCTATCATGATTCGCGCTGGCAGATGCTTTATCCCGTTATAGGCGCGTTATGTTCGTACTTCGGGCCGTCAGTGCACTTCATACGTTTCCCGGACAACGAATATATATACCTTACCCCGGCATTCTCATTCTTTGCAGGGACTGCATGGTTCAGCCTCTTTCCGTTCATCTTCAGGTATCTCGACGAAATCCCCGGACTTGTCGGTCATGTCTTGGCCGTAACGTTTGTGCTGATGCTCGCGGCATGTATCGTTACCGGTGCGGGAGCGTTCTTCATGGCCTTTGCGGGATTAATGCTCATCGTTGCGTTCTGGTCCCGTTTCGGGAACATGTACCGTCAAGCAGGAAGGGCTTTAGCGTCAATGTGGGGTGTAATCGTTGCAGGGACGGCAGTAATCGGGCGCACAAAGGGAATGGTTCTCAGCACGGTACTATTCTTGTCGCTGGGACTGTTCGCAATCCCGGTGATAGAGATATTCTTTGCGTTCGTCCGGGATCTGCTCATGGATACGCCTGCGGAACAGGAAGCAGGAGGAAGGATATACAGGCACATGCTTGACGGCGGCATCGAACACCCTGAAGCTGTGCAGTCCGTTGCGGGGCTGTGCGCATTAACCAGCGTTGCGGCGGCTTGGGAGCACTGGGGAATAGCTGTAATCGTTATTGCCGTTATGCTTTTGGTGAGGCATTCACGCAAGAAACAGAAGACAGTAACCCGGCCAAGTCTCTGGGGAGTAACGTTCGACAATGTATCAATGAATTATGCTGTGTCTAAAGCGCGTGGGTTAATCCTCAATCCGGAAAGGGAAGGAGCAAGCATTATCGTTACCCTAAATGCTATAGGCATGGAGACGGTGATAGATGACCCGGAATTTGCCGCAGTGGTTCATGATGCCTCTATGGTTCTTGCTGACGGTTCCGGGCTGTGCCTGGGAATGAAGATTTTAGGTATGCCGGTTCAGGAACGTGTTGCAGGTATAGATTTTGCCGAACAGTTATGCAGGACTGCGAGTGCGGAGAAGTGGCCGGTATATTTCGCGGGTGCTGCAGGAGATACGGCGAAGAAGTGTGCTGAAGTCCTGAAGGCCAGGTTTCCGGGACTCATCGTGGCAGGAGCTAGGGACGGCTATTTTGATGTGAATGATACGGACATTCCGGACAGGATCGCAAAGAGCGGGGCAAAAATACTTCTCGCGGCAATGGGTCAGCCCAGACAGGAAAAATGGATCATGCTTCACCGTCATCGTTTGGGGAATATTCTTGCTGTAGGTGTCGGCGGGGCTTTTGATGTGTTCTCCGGGAAACTTGAGCGCGCTCCGTTATGGGTTCAGAAGATAGGGTGCGAATGGCTGTACAGGATGATTCAGGAGCCTATGAGGTGGCGCAAGAATTTACGGCTGATCACGTTCATGCTGAGGATATTTGCGACAAAGCTGAAGCTGTACAGGAGATAATCACTTCATCAGCATAATAATAATCATCACCAGCATAAGAAAAATATTCACTCCCGACATTATTATTACAGTCCTGCACATTTTGGCCAGCTGGTTAATCTGGCTCTCCCTTTCCGCGTCTAACTGGTTCAGAATATCCTCACCATATGCCTTGAGTTCCTGCCCTGTAGTCTCCCGGACTTCATGAATCAGGGCAATATTATTCTGTTCGTGCAGTGCCGAGATCTCCCGCGAAAATTCCTCAAGTTCATGGCTGTGCGCTTTGCCTTCAGCTTTCACGAGCCCTTCAAGTGCCGGTATAGCTGCAAGAAGCCTGTCTGCCGAAGGGCTGTCATCTATGATTATGTGCGGTGCGTCCTGTGAGGGTTCTGCGTTCCTGTTCTCTGTATACGTCTCGCTGAGGTTCTTTACCCCTTCAATAAGTTCATTCATCAGCCCGGAAATCTCGTCAAGTTTCTTTGCGTTCCCGTCATCAGTCTTTTTGTCTTTCTTGTCTTCAGGCTTGGCCTTGTTGAATGTGTCCGGTATCTTGTCCACGCTACGTTTCAGCGCGGAAATCTCTTCAAGCAGATTCCCTAAAGACTGCATGATTACGCTTCGTGCGGCTCTGTTGTCGTCAATCCCTGAACGCACAGCCTTTTCGATCTGTATGCGTATATCCTGAGTTGTTCTGTTCATGCGTTCGGCAGCACCGGTGAAATCATTTGCGGGAATTGCAGAACTCAATGATTTAGTGAGCGCGGGAAGTATGCTTGCAGCAAGTTCCGATACGAGTCGGGCAGTTGTAGGGTCTAATTCTTCGGGCATGGTAAAATTTTCAGCTCCAGTTAAAATTTGAGATTGAAGCTAGTATAACAGGAGGCACAAAAATTTTGACTGAAATAAATATCGGCACGAGGTCAAGCCCTTTAGCCCTTGCGCAGACAAAAATTATTGCTGATGAAATTATGCGCTCGCACCCCGGCATCAGAATAAATATTGTCGGGATAAAGACATCAGGGGACAAACACTTATTGCCGTTCACGTCTAACCCTTCAGGGATAAAGGGAATGTTCACGCTTGAGCTGGAACAGGCATTGCTTGAAGGAAAGATAGATTTTGCGGTGCACAGCCTTAAGGACTTGCCTGCAGAGATAAATTCACGCCTTCCCATAGTCGCATATTCACGCAGGGCTAACCCGTTTGATGCCTTACTGGGAGGCGGTGATGTCATAGGGTCTTCATCACTGCGCAGAAGACTGCAGTTAGAGCGTCTCTATCCGGACAAGAAGATTTTACCCGTTCGCGGAAACATCAACACCCGCTTGAAACGTCTCGATGACGGCGAATTTTCCGGATTGGTGCTTGCAGTTTCCGGGCTTGAGCGTCTCGGCCTTGAGTCCAGAATATCCCGCATATTCTCTCCGGACGAGATACTCCCCGCGCCGGGGCAGGGGATTCTTGCGTGTCAGGGCAGATCCGACCGTGATTACGGCTGGCTGTCGTGCGTCAATGATGAATGCTCCCGTGATTGTGCCGTTGCGGAGAGGAGTTTTGCGAGTGCCCTGAATGCAGGGTGCAATGTTCCTGTAGGTGCTTATGCTGTGATTGACGGCGGGATGATTACGCTGAAGGGATTATACATAGACGAGAAGACACGGAAATTTTACCGGGGGGAAATGAAAGGAAACAGATACGAGGCGGATATTATCGGGAAGAAACTTGCGGAGGTGATCATGTCATGATATGGCTTGTAGGTGCAGGGCCGGGGGATGCAGGACTATTGACGCTGAGAGGCCGTGAAGTCCTTGCACGTGCTGATATCGTGATATATGACCGTCTCGTCAGTGATGGCGTACTGGCGTTAATCCCAGAAGGAGCAGAGATGATTGACGCGGGGAAGTCTTCAGGTTCTCACACGCTCAAACAGAGGGATATAGAGGCTCTGATGATTGACCGTGCGCTATCCGGCAAGAATGTTGTCCGGCTCAAGGGAGGAGATCCATTCATGTTCGGGCGCGGGGGCGAGGAGGCAGAAGCACTAATTGCGGCAGGGCTGGCATTCGGTGTTGTGCCGGGAGTCAGTTCGGCTCTGGCTGTGCCTGCATATGCCGGCATTCCTGCAACGCACAGGGATTACTGCTCAGGCGCAAGTATCTTCACCGCACACGACAGGGACAACCTGATTCCCGACTTCACCGACACATCATCAATATTCCTCATGGGAGTATCACACGCAAAAGAACTTCAGGAGAGACTGACGGAAACATTAAGCCCCGGTACACCGTGCGCAGTAATTCAGGACGGCACAACTTCAGGGCAGAGAGTGTTCCGCTGTTCCGTAGGCAGTCTTCATGATACTGTCATCACGAACGGCATTACCCCTCCGGCAGTCATCATTGCCGGGAAAGCTGCAGGGCTGAATCTGGACTGGCGCGGGAATCTGCCCCTTAACGGAAAGCGCGTGATCATCACGAGGCCGTCGGGACGCGGTGAGAGGCTTGCAGGGATGCTCCGTGATGCCGGTGCTGAAGTGATCATGATGCCCACCATAAAGACAGCAGTAATACATCATGCACTTGACGGCGTGAATCTTTCCGGTTATGACTGGGCAGGATTCACCAGCGTTACGGGCGTTGATGCGTTCTTTGAGCTTCTTGCTGAAAGCTGCAGGGATATTCGGGAGCTTGGCGGGACAAAGATTGCGGCAATAGGCCAGGCTACTGCTGATGCTTTGAGGCGGCACGGACTGAAGACTGACTATATGCCGGAGATTTTTGACGGCACGCACATGGCTGAAGGATTATCGGGGAATGTCTTAATGTTCCGGGCATTGAACGGGTCAGCAGAAATTGATGAAGCACTACGTAAACATGCTAAAAATTTCGTTCAGGTTTGTATTTACCGCACTGATTATGTAAAATTAACTCACGTTCCAAAATTTACAGACATAATAATTTTTACTTCTGCCTCAACTGTAAGAGGGTTTGCAGAGAATATTAACGGTATGCGTGAAGCTCAGGCCGTATGTATAGGTAAGCAGACAGCTCATGAAGCAGAAAGGGCAGGTTTCACAAGAATAAGGATTGCTGGCAGGGCAACGGAACAAGATTTGTATTCGGCTGTTGTGTCCTGTCTGTAATAAATATTTTCAGGAGGTAATTTTTTCATGCGTAAATTTTTGTTGGCATTCCTTGCTGTGTCTCTGATGGCTTCCGTTTCATTTGCCGCAGACAAGTTTGAAAGCAAAGTTATTGATATTCCCCTTGAGACAAACGCGATAACACTCTATGAAAATATCCCGTTCGATCAGGGATTTGCGCGCGGTGTCCTGACCTATACGCTGACACTTGACATTCTCCAGCCCGACAGCAAAACGCCCCTTCCGTTAATCGTGTACGTAACAGGCGGCGGTTTCATCATGGCACCGAAAAACAACTGGATTCAGCAGAGAATGAGACTTGCTCAGGCAGGATACGTTGTTGCGAGCGTAGAATACAGAAATGCACCGCTGGGACGCTTCCCTCAGCCCGTGCAGGACGTTAAGGCGGCTATCCGGTGGCTTCGTGCACACGCAAAACTCTACAACATTGACGCGAACAGGGTCGGCATACTCGGCAACAGTGCAGGGGGCTATCTGTCGTCATTCGTCGGGCTCACCAACGGCATGAAGGAATTTGACGTAGGCGACTATCTCGACTATTCCAGCGACGTATTATGCGCGGCAAACATATTCGGCATCACTGACGTGCGGAATATCGGAATGGATTACGACGAGGAGAACCAGAAAGGCCACGCATCAGCAGGAGCAACCGAAGCATTATGGGTTCTCGGCACACCTACATTCGGCGGCAAGGACGGCGGAATCCTGGCGCATCCCGAAGAAGCAGCAAAGGCCAGCCCGGTTGAGTACGTCAGCGATAAGTCTGTACCGTCGCTGTTCATGCACGGGACTGCGGATATGCTGGTTTCGCCGACACAGACGGATCTGCTGTTCCAGAAACTCAAAGCGCAGGGCATTGAGGCGGAAAGATATATAGTGAAGAATGCTGCTCACGGCGGGCCGTACTGGGTTCAGGAGCCTGTGCTGAAGGTTATGGTAGATTTCTTTGACAAATATCTGAAGAAATAATTACTCTTTATTGTACTTGACTTCCCTCCGGTGAAAAATTTTTGCCGGAGGTTTATTGTTTTTTATGCCTGCCTTATATCGCGTATAAGATTTTCCATGATTGCAATTATCCCTGAATCATTTATCCCTTCAGCCTGACGGAAAAGAACGTAAAGCCTGTCCTTTTGTTTGCGCGTCAATTTGTCTTCAAGCTCAATCATTCCCGCCCGTAATTCTTTCAGCTTTGAGGCGGTATCAGTGCGGTTTACCGTCTTCCGTGCAGCCCTGCCGACAGAACGCGCCTTTAGTGATGCGCCGGTAATGATTACGTCCTCCTGAATCTCCGGCTTCATGTCCGCAAATATCTTCCGTACAGCAGGAATCTTCACGCATCCTCCCGTAAGTATGAATCTTTCCGGCCTGTGCACACGCAGTAATCTGTCTGCCGTGTGTCTTGCACGTTTCACGCTGAAATGTATCAGCCGCTCAAAGTCTGACCGCAGAATCTCCAGCCCGTGCCACTTCAGCACCTCATCTTCAGACAGAACATGCTTTATCCTTCTTGCCTCGCGTATAACTGCCTCATTCACAGACCGCAGTAACCTTCTTTCAGCGAGATATTCAGCAAAAGCCTTGTCGAAACCTGAGCCGCAAACGTCTGGAATGATCACGCTCTCTAATACTTCATGACCTTCAAGCACAACAAGCCTGCTCCCCGATGCCCCGAAATCATACACAAGAACTTTCCCGGGATAATTCAGTGCCGTAATTAGTGCCTCATGTGCCGGAATGATTTCTGCCTCCGTGAAGCCAGACGCAAGAATCTTAGCGCGTATATTCTCGTGATGCGTTCCGGGATTTACGGCAGCAACGCACGAGAACACCGGCTCATCACAAAATATCTCTGCCTCCTCGCGCAGTGAAAGCGGGTCAAAGCCGTCAAGCCTCGCTATAATCCTTGTGCTGAGGTTGTCGGAATATCCCAGCTTTGATGTATCCGTCCCTGCGTCAATCGCGTAAACATTCAAGCCTGCCATGATTCCAGCTCCTGATTTTTGCCGTAACTATCTCGTTATCATTCCCCTTGCATGATGCCTCGATGTAGTGCCGGGTATACCCCATTCCGTCCCGTTCAATCAGCACTTCAGCTTCCAGCCCGACGAAACCCTTTGCGTAGTCCTCGTATAATTCGTTGCCGAGTGATATTGCACGTGATACACGGGAGATCTTTTCGCTGTGTGAGATTTTTCCCCTCATTCCTGCCGCCAGTGTCCCATTACGCTCCGAATAGGGGAACACATGAACCCTCCCGAACCGTGAAGCCCTCATTGCCTCAAGGGTATTCATGAATGCCGGCTCGCTCTCACCCGGAAAGCCGACGAGAATATCACCGGAAATGTGCAGGTCATCACCGAGAACATTGCGTGCCCTTGCGCAGACTCTCACGAACTCATCAGCGGTATAGCCTCTCCGCATTGACGCAAGAATATCATCATCCCCGCTCTGTAACGGCAGGTGCAGATGATGACAGAAAGATTTGCATTCACCGAGAGATTCAAGCAGTTCATCAGTCAGGCAGAAAGGCTCAAGAGATCCCAGACGCAAACGACTCAAGCCGTCAATACGTGATACATTTCTGATGAGTTCAGCAAGTGAGGTGTTAATGTCCTGCCCGTATATGCCTAAATGTATGCCTGTGAAGATTACTTCTTTCGTGCCGTTCTCTATCAGCCTGTGAATCTCTGATATTATGCTGTCTATTGGTCTGCTTACTGGTCGGCCTCTAAGGAAAGGTATAATGCAGTACGTACAGAAATGATTGCAACCGTCCTGAATCTTCATGAACGCCCTAGAGTGCATTACCGGCGCATCAATATTCAGTTCCTCCCATTCCTGCGGCATGAATATATCCTGCGTCCGAATATCCTTGAAGCTCCGGCCAAGTCTCAGCATCTCAATCACGGCATCAGGCACAAGGTTTTTCCCCCTGCTCCCTGCAAGAATGTCTATGCCCATATCACGCGCAATCCCCGCATCAATTCCCTGCGACCAGCATCCGCACACTGCAAGAATGCCGCTGCTGCCGAGAGTTTTGCGGACTCTCCGGACTAACTGACGGCATTTCCTGTCAGCCTCCTGCGTTACCGAACACGTTACGATTACTGCAGCCTGTATGGTGTCGGTAAGTTCTTCCGTGATTTCTGCTCCCATTGACTGAAGCGCGCCGGCAATGTATTCACCCTCGCATAAACTTGACCTGCACCCGAAGACATGAATATATGCTAGCCCCATGCTTTTATTGCCCTGCATCCCCACCAGTCCCCAAAACGCATTTCTTTCTCTATCATCATTCCTGACGAGTTCAGCACTGATATGAATGTATAGCTTTCTATCTGCGTCATTCCTGAAAATATCGCGAAACCTTTAGGCTTGAGTGTCCGTTTTACGTCGGGAAGCATCGCAAGGTTAGGGTTCAGTAATATATTTGCGGTAAGGATATTCACCTGCCCCTTAAAGCCTTTCAGGAGATCCCCTACGGTAAGTTCACATACATTCGGGTTAATGTCATTCAGCTTCATGTTGCGCTTTACTTCATCTAGTGTTGACGGGTCAATGTCCCGTGCAAATGCCTTGCCTGCTCCCAGCTTCAAGGCAGTGATGAATAATATTCCCGTTCCTGTCCCGACATCAAGAACAACATCACCGTCCTTCACGACATCTTCAAGTAATTCCATTGCTATTCTGGTACTTTCATGATAGCCAGTTCCGAATGCTGTTGCAGGGTAGATATATATCTTCTGCCGGCCTTCAGGTATCTCGTCCTTGTCGTGCCACGGTGCCATAACTACAAGGCTTCTCCCTACAGGGAGCGGCGGGAATGCGTCATAATGCTGTATTTCCCACGGCTGATTTTCTGTCTTGTAGCACCGGGAGATTTCTACGCGCTCAAAGTCTGGAGATTGCAGAAGAAAATCAAGCTCATACACAAGATCATCAATGCCTCTTGAGCTGTCATAATTAGCCTTCAGAAAAAGCCTGTAGCCCCCGTAGTAATCTTTTTCCACGAATATTTCAGAACCTATTGCTCCGGTGATTTCTGCTATTGTGCTCAATAATTCCTCATCTGATGTCCTGCTCTGCCCCTCAATAGGTACACTGAACTCAACAGTCCACCAGAAAATTTTTGCGTCCTTGTCATATTGCATTATGTATTAATCCCTTCATGAAAAAATTTAGTCATTGAATTATACGATAGATACCTGTCATATTGTCCGCAATGATATACAATAAACACATTCCAATTAAAACGCTTGAATATAAATTAAGGAGGGATTTTTACGTGAAGATAGGATTTATCGGACTTGGTATCATGGGAAAACCTATGGCAAAGAACCTCATAAAGGCCGGTCATGAACTGAAACTCTACAACAGAAGCAAAGCTCCAGCAGAGGAAGCAGCCGCCTTCAGCAACGGAAAAGCTGTAGCCGTGAACAGTGCCGCAGAAGCCGCAGAGGGTGTTGAACTCCTCCTTACTATGCTGCCGAACTCGCCCCACGTGAAGAGCGTAATGCTTGAGGACGGTAAAGCCGCAGAACATATGACTCCGGGTGCAACGTTTATCGACATGTCCTCAATCAACCCTATAGCCAGCCGTGAAATTGCCGGTGAACTCGCCAAACTCGGAATAGATATGCTTGACGCTCCCGTTTCAGGCGGAGAACCCAAAGCCATTGACGGCACATTAAGTTTCATGGTAGGGGGAAAGCCTGAAGTATTCGAGAAGTTCAAACCTGTGCTTCAGGCTATGGGATCAAGCGTAGTGTTATGCGGTGATGTAGGTGCAGGGAACGTAACGAAACTCTGCAATCAGGCTGTTGTTGCAGTAAATATTGCGGCACTCAGTGAGGCATTGATGCTCGGCAAGAAAGCGGGAGTTGACCCGGAGGCAATCTATCAGGCAATCAAGGGAGGGCTTGCAGGCTCTGCGGTAATGGACGCAAAAGCACCAATGATTCTGGATCGTAACTTCAAGCCGGGCTTCAGGATTGACCTGCACATTAAGGATCTCAGCAACGTATTTGACGCGGCAAAATCTGTTGATGCTCCCATGCCTTTAACTGCTCAGGTATTCGAGATGATGAAACTGCTTCACGGGGACGGGCACGGGCAGAAGGATCACAGCGCATTGGCCTTAGTGTATGAAAAGCTGGCGAACACAGAAATAACGATGGGATAACAATGAGGACATACGTAAAACTAACGGACAAGGACAATGTTGCAGTAGTTACGCGTGATACTGCAAAGGGGACTGAAATTATGCCGGGTCTTACGCTTCTTGACGACATACCGCAGGCACACAAATTCGCTCTTGAGGATATACCCAAAGACGGCGCAATAACACGTTACGGGGTAACACTGGGCTATGCTCTTGACCCGATAAGGCGCGGGGCATGGATCAACGAGCACATGCTGCGGCTTCCAGTATCGCCTTCAGTCGACAACATGCCGTGGGGCGTGAACATCCGCACAGATCTTCCGGAAGCCCCGGCAAAAACATTCATGGGTTATCGCAATCCTGACGGGTTTTATGCCGGAACGCGGAACATTCTCGGTATTCAGACAACGGTGCAGTGTGTTGAAGGCGTGCTTGATGTTGCAGTGGACAGGATACGGCGGGAACTTCTGCCGAAATATCCCAATGTTGATGATGTCGTTGCTGTGAATCATGCTTACGGCTGCGGGGTTGCCATCAATGCGCCTAACGCGAAATTTCCGATAAGGGCACTGCAGAACATAGCGAGACACCCTAACTTCGGAGGGCAGCTGATGGTTGTGTCTCTTGGGTGCGAGAAACTCACTGTGGATATGCTTGTAGGCGCGGAGAACAATACGCCGGAAAATGTTGTAGTGCTTCAGGACTGCAAGGGCTTTGAGGCAATGATGAGCGCGATAATGAACATGGCCGAAAAGAAGCTGAAGGTGCTTGACGCCAGGCGGCGTGAGGAACTTCCCTTGAGCGAGCTTCTTGTGGGTATGCAGTGCGGCGGCAGTGATGCTTTCTCCGGCGTGTCCGCGAATCCCAGTGCGGGCTATGCGGCTGATATGCTCGTTCAGGCAGGTGCAACGGTAATGTTCAGCGAGGTAACTGAAGTCCGGGACGGCGTATATCTTATCGCTGAGAGATGCACCACACAGGAGGCACGGGACAAACTTGCGGCGGAAATGCGCTGGTATGATGCGTACCTAGATGAAGGACAGGTAGACAGGAGCGCGAATCCTACGCCCGGCAACAAGAAGGGAGGACTCAGCAACATAGTCGAAAAGGCTATGGGATCAATCGCGAAATCCGGAACATCTCCTATAGTTGAAGTGCTTTCTCCTGCCGAACGTCCCACCAAGCACGGAATGATCTATGCGGCAACACCTGCAAGCGATATAGTGTGCGGGCCGTGCCAGTTAGCCAGCGGTATAGGGCTTCAGGTCTTCATGACGGGAAGGGGAACGCCTTACGGGCTTGCTGCTGCTCCGGTGATCAAAGTGTGTTCACGCAATGAAATGAAGGAACAGTGGCCGGACATTATCGACATCAGCGCGGGAGATGTCGTTACCGGTGAGAAGACGATAAAGGAAGTCGGGACGGAACTGTTTAACTTTATCCTTGACGTTGCGAGCGGGAGAAAAAAGCCGTATTCAGAGCATTACGGGCTTCACAACTTCCTGTGCATATTCAACCCTGCCCCAATAACTTAAAGCAGACAAAAAATTATCCCTCTCCTAATATCAGGGGAGGGATTTTGTTTATGTTAATTTCTGCTGTACTCAAGCCAGCCCTCAAGGATCAGAACTGCCGCAATCTTGTCTACCGTCTTCCGCCTGTTCCTGCGTGAAACGTCCGCCTGTATCAGTGTCTGCTGTGCTATTGTAGTCGTGAATCTCTCGTCCCAAGCTGTGAATTCCCGCTCCGGATACCTGCCCTTCAAGTCCTCGATCAGCGCAAGTATCCTCTCTGCCGCATCACTCTTCCTGCCGTCCGTCCTGACCGGCAAGCCAACAACGATAACTGCGGGGTCATACGTCTTCAGGCACTCGTCAAAGTCCTTCAGCCACTCGTCATTTCCGGCCTTCCATACGCCCAAGCCCTGAGCGATAATCCTTGAAGGATCAGAGACTGCAGCACCTATTCTTACAGTACCGACATCAAGAGCTAATACCCTGCTCAATTTGCATTTATCCTTTCAGCTAATTCCTTCATGTGCTCAACAGGAAACGGCGGACAGGCTACTGGCTTCATTGCTATTGAAATCAGCTTGACGGGATTATCGTCCGGCGCAATATGATTAGAGCTTAGATGCCCGCATATCCTGCACCTGTGAATCACTGCCCATTCTCCGTTTTTCCTGACCCATACCCCTATAGCCTCCATTATTCCCCCGCAGTCTGCCTCACGGTCTCCCGGTTCATTGTCCAGATGAAGGCTCGCAAGACAGTTGGGACAATGATTCCTGTGATGCTCGCCGTAAAGCGGAGGATTTACCGGATAGCCGCACACCTTGCACGTAAAGCCTTCATTGCATGAATGAGTCTTGAAATAACCTTTTTCATGCTGTTTGCGTTTGTTTTCTCTGTTCACGTTACAACCTCCTCAAGTGTAATATTTTTAGAATCTTGGGAGGTTCATAGAGTTTGTATTACCTGCTCCAGACCTCCCGGCCCGAAACAGTATCCATTAATGTGCAATGCTTCATAATGCTTTTTCCTTTCTATGTTTTGTGAGTATAAAAAAATCCCCCGCCGCACTGACGGGGACAAATAAAATCTCTTTCCTGAAAGAAATTAACGCTTTGAGAACTGCCTCTTGCCTCTTGCACCCTTCTGGCCGAACTTCTTGCGCTCAACCATTCTGGGATCTCTGGTCAATAAGCCTTCCTTCTTGAGTGCAGGACGCAGATCCGGATTCATCTTGATTAGTGCACGGGCAATACCGAGCTTCACCGCACCAGCCTGACCGGTCAAGCCGCCGCCTGAAGCATTCACGAAAACATCAACGCGTCCTTCAACGCCAGCTGTCTTCAATGACTGGTATACCTGAGACTGCCACATTAAGCGCGGGAAATAGTCCTCAACTTCACGGTTATTGATCCTGACCTCGCCCGTTCCTGCGCAGATACGTACCCGGGCAACTGCGTTCTTGCGTCTTCCTGTTCCCCATATGTATTTATCGTCTGACATGTTCTATTCTCCTCCTATATCTCAAGAACTATCGGGTTCTGTGCCTCATGGGGATGCGAAGAACCGGCGTAAACTTTCAGCTTGCTGGCATATTTCAGCCTGTTGCGCGGAAGCATTCCTTTCACCACGTGATGAAACAGTGCTTCGGGCTTCTTCTCCACCAAGACTCCCCACGGCGTTGACTTGTAGCCGCCGGGATGTCCTGAATGATAGTGCCATGCTGATTGTGATGCTTTCTTGCCGGTTAGCTTGACCTTTGCCGCATTGATGACTATCACATAATCGCCTGTATCTACGTGCGGGGTGTAAGTGGGCTTGTTCTTGCCCGTGAGTATTCTTGAGATGACTGCTGCAAGACGGCCTAATGATCTGCCTTCAGCGTCAATAACATACCATTTTCTTTCGACCTGGCCGGGCTTGGCCAAGTATGAGCTGCTGCCCGTCATAGTATTAACATTTCCTCCTGTATATATTCATTCAGCGAACGGGGGCCTTGTTCACATGAATTGTCATTTTATCGCAACTAAACGCTTATTTTCAAGTATACCGGGAAGCCTGCCTCTTTTTGCCGCAGGTTTTCCGTTCACTTCCTTCAGATCCATAGTCATATCCATCGGCACAGCATGGGCAATATAGCTTCCTACGCCGAAAATATCAGCACCTGCGGAAGCAAGCTCGCGTATTCTTGCCGGGTTGAGGCCTCCGGACACTACGATTTTGACGCGGTTAAAGCCTTCAGCATTGAGCCTGTAACGCATTTCCCGCACAAGTTCAGCCGTAACTCCGCCTCTTTCGCTGGGAGTATCGAGCCTTACAGCACCGAGCCTGTTGCCCATAGCACGAGCCAGCCTCAAAGCCTCCTCGCATTCATCGTGGAAAGTATCTACGAGGAATGTACGCCCGATTTCAGGCGGCAGTGCTGCATCATATGCCTCTGCAAGTTTCAGCGTGTCTCCCATGATGAGAATCGCCGCATGAGGGACAGTACCGGACGGTTCACGCCCGCAAAGTTTCGCGCCGAGCACACAGCTTGCCGCAGAACATCCGCCGAACTGCACGGATATGCTCTCCATGACAGGAGCAACGGCAGGGTGAAGATGCCTTGCGCCAAACACCAGCACCGGACGGCCTTCCGCAGCTTCTACGCACTCACGGGCTGCAGTAGCCCAAGCGCATGAACTCGACAGGATACCGAGCAGGTTGGTCTCATGAATCCCGAATGCACCATACGGGCCGCGTATACGCATAACGACTTCCTTCGGCGAAAAGTATTCACCTTCAGGCAATGCTTCAATTTTCACCGGCAAATCCTTCAGAAGCTCCATGACTTCCGACATTCCCGCAAACATTCCTGTTGAGCGCGAAAATATCTCGGCTGTAACGGGAGTATCGAGCATGTTCACCGAGCGCAGTACGTCCCGCGTGTTGATGAAGTATATATCCGTTGTTGCTCCGGCCTTGAGTTCTTCGTGGGTGGCACTGCGGAAACGTTCAGGATTGACTTTCAGTTCCGTAACTTCCTTAAGGGAATCTAACACGTTGCTTTCTCCTCACTAGTTCATGAACACAAGCAGGAATGACGTTACCATGAAGACTGCCGCAAGAACTATAGTTATCTTGGTCAGCCCCGTGAACCTCTGCCACTGCCCGGTGTCTGCCTGAGTCCCGCCGCCGAACACTCCGGAGAATCCTCCCTGCTTTCTCTGCTGAAGAAGCACAATGAAGATCATAAACAAAGCTACGATTATATGTACGATTGACAGTAATACTCTCATGAAAAAATTTTTTCCTCCTGTAAATTCTGGTGAGTAAAGTATAATACAAAACATAAAGACCCCGCAATAATTATCACGGAGTCTGTTGTCTTCAAATTATTTGGAGCGGATGACGGGATTCGAACCCGCGACCCTCAGCTTGGGAAGCTGATGCTCTACCAACTGAGCTACGTCCGCATTGAACGTATGAAGAATTTTAGCGCAGTGTTAATATTTTCGCAAGAAGTTATTTTGTACAGGCATGAATTTACATTCATGCACCCGCCCGCCCTCCCCCTGCCGCATAAAAGTTACGGTTTACAGGAACAATTTAAATGGATACAATTCAAGTTATTATGATAGAACTGAAGAAAAAATATAAATCAGGCAGTGCAATAGAGATACTGCAGGAAGCAATACTATTCGGAGACATTGAAGGCGGCACGCAAGTAACGCAGAACGAATTAGCTTCAGCCCTAGAAACTTCAAGAATGCCGGTCAGGGAAGCACTAATAGCACTAGAATATCAGGGACTCATTGAGCGTCATTCAAACCAGCATGTAAATATTTCTTGCCTGTCCGATGAGAGTATATACAGCATATTCAGGGATATGGCAGCACTTGAAATTGAAGTGATAAAAAGATGGGATAATGATCTTGCGCTTGCTTTGCCGAATATCAGAGACCAGAAAAAATTTCATGAGTTCATATACATATCAGCAGGTTCACCGCTAAGAGAAAAGATACTCAGAATAACAGCAGAAATATATTTAGCGTTCGTTCTTGATCATACAGATAATGCCGGAGGGATTGATTCTGTCTTCAACAACCTCAAAACAGCAATGCTAAAGCCGAAAAATCTCGACATAATCAGCTCTGCATATGCCGTATACAGCGAACTGCTTGCGAAAGAACTAATACGCATAAGAAAAAGGAGAATGGAAGAATGCTCAACCTCAGACCGGTAAAATTATTGCCTGTACGCGAACAGGCAGCAGCATCAATACGAGAGGCAATAATCACCAGAAACATAAAGCCCGGTGAAATTCTAGGACTTGAAGCTACGGCTAAAGCTCTGGGAGTTTCCGTTACTCCTGTGCGCGAGGCATTCCAGATTCTTGCGCGGGACGGGCTGATTGATCTCGCACAGAACCGCGGAGCTGTGGTTCGCGGCATGACTGCGCAGACCATACAGGAGCATTACGGCATCAGGGCGGCTCTTGAGGCTGAAGCGTGCCGGCTGGTGTGCGGGAACGGGGCAGACCTCAGCGAGATAGAACGGTGCATACATCATGACGGGAGCAGGGACTATTCCGACCTCAATCAGTCATTCCACTACAATATATGGCTTGCGTCGGGAAATTCACGCCTCGTTAATATTCTGTCGGAACTATGGAACGGCCTTTCTGTAGGCGCGCAGACCACAAAGGAGCAGTACGCAAAAAAATCACAGGCAGAACACGAGAATATTTTTGACCGCCTTAATGCACGTGATGCTTCAGGAGCTGCTGAAGCTATGCGTACACACATTATACGGAGCATGAAAGATATGCT
>CAJOES010000018.1 GCA_905233455.1 uncultured Synergistales bacterium
GACAGCCGCATATCAGATGTACATGGAGAACCCCACAATAGCCTCGAAGACAAATGACAAAGTAGAGTTGGGTAATGAAGATGTCAAGAACTCTCTGGTAAAGTATCTCGGCAAACTGACAGATACGGAAACAATCGGTATCACTACAGGCGAAGACGAGGAGACAACAACGGGCAAGTATGATTTAGTAGGCACAGGTAAATCATGGTACGTTGTCTACAGGCTCGATGAAACTGATAGCGGCGGAGTGAGGGCAAAACTTAAAGCTAAGGCCAGTGATGTAGAGCTTTATGGTACTGAGGAAGTCAACAACACGGCAGCTAATTGCGGTTTCGTTAACTTATACACTGCCACCGAGTCCGATGCAGATTTTTACGTTGCCCTATTGGTCTTTGGTGAAGAATAGCGAGCGTTACGTTTACATATAAAGAAGGAGGACAATAATAATGAAGAGAACACATAAAGGCTTCACACTCGTAGAACTGCTTATTGTCGTAGCAGTTATAGGAGTACTCGCAATCATGACAAGTTCTGAGGCAGTAGATGTTGCCGGGGCTAACGCTATTATAGGCAACCTTCAGACGCTCAAGACGGCCGCATATCAGATGTATATTCATGAGCCTAAAGTCGGTTTCATGACTATATTATTTGCAGGTACTGGCAACGGTATGCTTGTTGACGCAGGAGAAGATGAAGAAGACGACAAGTATATAAAGGATGTGCTGAATGAGTATCTCGGTAAGGCTTCTACAAACACTACAATAGGCACAAATTACGGTTTAGTCGGCGATAAAGACGCGTGGTATGTTGTCTATCAACTGAATGATACGGACGGAGTCAAGGCAAAATTAGAGGCAAGTGCAAAGAAGGCAGAACTTATCGGTGCTGAAGATGAAACACTAGCGAAGCTCACTGCATCGGGAGTAACCTACTACAAAACTGCTACTACAGGCACTACAGTTGTAGCCCTGAAGGTACGCTAAAAGCAAAATACTCTGTCGGCAACGGCAGATGTAACCTACAGCCAAACCAACGAATCCGGGTCTAAGCAGCCCGGATTTTTTAGTGGTTAGTGTGATAGGAGATGAGCCAGCAGCTGCCCCACCATAGGAGCCGCAGTACCGCTTCCCGACCTGCCTTCCTCGACGACAGCAACAGCAACATACTTCGGGTTATCCACCGGAGCATACCCCGCAAACAGCGCGTGATCGTCCCCGTGTGCCTGCTGTGCCGTGCCTGTCTTCCCTGCAACACTCACGCCGAAACGTCCTGCTCGTGAACCTGTTCCCCTGCTCACGACGTAATCCAGCCCCTTCTGCACTATCGCCAGCTTGGCCGGAGTTATACCGATCTCTTCAGGCTCTTTGTATCCTTTCCGGTTCAGGTGAGGGGTAACCATCTTTCCGCCGTTCGCAATCGCCGCATACACACGCGCAATCTGTATCGGTGTCATGAGCATATAGCCCTGCCCTATGGAGTAGTTCACCGTGTCGCCGTTGCCCCATGCCGTGCCGAAGCGTCTCATCTTCCATTCAGCTCCGGCAATGTTCCCGCCGCTCTCTCCGGGAATGTCTATTCCTGTAGGTTCTCCCAGATGAAGTTTGCGCCCCCACTTGATGAGCCGGTCAATCCCTGCCTTCAATCCTACCTGATAGAAGAATACATCACATGAATGCTGTAATGCTCCGATAACATTGAGCGAGCCGTGCCCTGAATGCTTCCAGCACTTGAACAGGTGAGATCCCATGCGGAGACCTCCACGGCAGGTGTACATAGTGGACGTATTGATCACATCCTCCTCAAGAGACGCTATCGACATGAACGCCTTGAAGGTGCTTGCAGGAGGATACACCCCCGCAATAGCACGATCCAGCATAGGCCGATCGGGATTGTTCATTATCGCGCTCCACTCACGGCCCGAAACCCCCCACGTAAGAGTGTTGTTGTCGTATACCGGGCTTGATGCCAGAACCAGAACTGCACCCGTATTCACGTCCATAGCCACTATTGCCCCTTTGTGCCCGCTTGCAGTCAGAAGCTCTACTGCAAGTTTCTGCGCAACCATATCAAGCGTCAGGTGCAAGTCCTCGCCTTTCACCGCAGACGTTGCGTCAAGCGTCCGAATCTTTCTGCCCCGTGCATCAACTTCAAGTGCCTCCTGTCCGGGTTTGCCGCGCAAAATTCCCTCGTATGAGCGTTCAATCCCTGATTTGCCAATGAGATCCCCGCCTGTATAGCCCTCCTCTGACCGTGCCTTGAGTTCTTCCTCCGATATTTCGCTGACGTAGCCGAGAACGTTCGCCGCCGTAGTCCCTGAAGGGTACGTCCTGCGCCACACGCTTAACGGGAATAATTCACGCGGAAAATCGTAATCTGCAACAAGTTCTGCCATTTGCGTCATCGTCAGGTTGGGAACTATCTTCATGACCCGGTACGGTGCTAATCTCTGCTGTTTGATGGTCTTCTCCAGGTCTGCAACGCTCATCGGGATTCCGTGCCGTATGAGTATCCTGCTGAGGCGTTCAAGTTTTGCGGTCGTGTCGAGGTCTAACGGGTAGCCCATGATGCAGAAGGTGTTGTCATTTACGGCTAAGGGGACTCCGTTACGGTCAAATATCTCGCCTCTTGGTGCGGCAAAGCGTATGACTCTGAGGCGGTTGTTGTGCGCAAGACGGACGTATTTATCGCCTTGGTATATCTGGCAGAAGTACAGCCCCGTAAACAGTATCAGGATTGATAGAGTTATGCTGTAGAGGAATAATTTTAGCCTGCTGTCTAATAGTTCCATTTCTCACCTCAATAATATTGCATTACCTTGCAGGGGAGCAATTAACGGCTGAGTGTTTCATCTCGAATCCCCTGCACTGCTACCGATTAATACGTGGGGTGGGGTGGGTACGCTATTTCTGATGTTCTTCACGCGACGGAGATATATATACATGCAGAATATTATCGCCGGAAGGGAATAGCCCTGCTGTGTCAGAAAGAAGCTCCACCCGGCAGAACCTCCAAGTATCAGCACAGGCAGTAACGGCGGAAGAAGCTGTGATATTTCCATCAGCACGAACACTAAAAGTTTCATTCCCGATATTCTGCCCTGCGGAGGGATAAGCCCCCATACCTGAATCACAATCATCACAACTGCAACATAACCCAGCGTGAAGAATCCCGGTATGCCGATCCAGCGCAGATCCCACAGGACACCTCCGGCAAACGCGCTCCATATCGCCCACAAAGAATCCTCGCTTCCCTCATCAACCAGCAGCTTATACACAAGGCCAAGCATAAACAGTCCGGGTATCTGCATTCCACCGCCGATAAACACCGTCAATAAATCCTGAAGAAGCCACAATATAACTAACAGCATGATTCAGTAACTCACCGTGAAAAAGCCAGACAAGTCCGCTCCCGGTTCTATCTTGTATGTTGCGTACCCGTCTGATCCTATCGTGTATTCACCCGTAATCTGTCCTATAGGCAGCCCCGGCGGCAGCTGTTCGCCTATCATCGCAGTACTGACTTTCATTCCCTTCCTGATTGCACGCCCCGCAGGAATGTAGCGCATGTATACCGCACCGCTTCCGTCCCCTGCAACGACTCCAAGCTCCCGCGTCTCCTCAATTACTGCAGGGATCATGAATGATGATGACGTGATCAGTTCTGCCCATGATGACATTGCTGAAACATTACTGACGCGACCGACTAAATACCCGTTGCTGAAGACAGGCAGGCCCTGAGTGATTTTGTCCTGTTCGCCACGGTCTATGCGTATCTCGCTCCACCATGACATCGGAGCACGAAGCGTAACTTTCGCCGTTCTCGGTGTCTGATCCGAAGAGGTGTATATTTTCTCGCTGGCAAGCCTCGCAAGGTCAAGCCGTAATTTTGCGTTCTCGTTCCTCAGCCTCACAACTTCATCATTCATGCCGGCAATGTTCCGGGACCATGAACGCCACCCAATATATATATCCCTGAGCACAACAGCAGGATATTCCGGAACGAACAGCACAGCTCCCCACAAATCTACAATGTTCTTGATGACACCAAGCCCTGAGCTTATCCCAAGAAGGAACAAGCCCAGTATTAACGCGGTCAGGCCGTGAACCCACTCACGCGCAGTATTGCGGGTATTCTCCATTAACGTGAACCGCGCTCAACGGACATCAGTACCCTGCGCATTGTTCCGAGATTGTCGAGAATCTTACCGACACCCAAAGCTACAGAGTACAACGGCTGTTCTGCAACTATTACAGGCGTGTTGATTGCACGGGATAATCTCTCGCTGAAGCCCCGCATCAATGCAACTCCTCCCGTGAGTATTACGCCCCGGTCAACGACATCTTTTGCGAGTTCAGGCGGCATTTTCTCCAGCGCAACCTTCACCATGTCCTCAATGCCGGTAAATATGCTCTCCATTGCTTCACGCACTTCAACTGATGAGACAGTATCGCTTTTCGGCAGGCCGTCAGACAAATCACGCCCTTTTACGTTCATCTCTAATTCCGTCTCTAACGGCAGTGCTGATCCTATAGTGTTTTTGACTTCCTCCGCTGTAGTCTCGCCTATAAGAAGCGCGTAACGCTGGCGTACCATGTTGATTATTGCGTTGTCCATCATTCTCCCGGCTGTGCGCAGTGAACTGGTTACCACAATTCCGCCGAGAGATATTACGCTGACCTCACTTGTTCCCCCGCCGATGTCTATCACCATGCACCCTGAAGGCTTGTCGATGGGAAGACCTACGCCCAATGCCGCACTGATGGGTTCTTCTACAACATATGCCTCGCTTGCACCTGCACCCAATGTAGCATCAATTACGGCCTTGCGTTCAACCTCCGTAACTTCAGCGGGAATAGAGATCACAACACGGGGATGAACCATGAATGTATTTCCTGCACTCACACGCTTAATGCAGTAGCGTATAAGTTCCTGCGTCATGTCGAAATTCGCTATGACCCCGCCCTCAAGAGGCCATATTGCTTCGATGCCGGCGGGAACTTTACCCGACATTGCCTTTGCGTCCCGGCCAACTGCTATAATCTCGAATCCCTCAGCACGCGGCAGCTTCTTCACTGCAACTGCTGAAGGCTCACTCAAAACTATTCCTTTATCCTTGACGTAAGCCACGATATTAGACGAGCCTAAATCAATACCTACGTCCATTCCCAGCATTCCGGAAAGCCCGGAAAAAAGTTTCACCATCAATGCCCCCTATCTTGGCCAGTATGGATTCATTTCGCGTTCTTCACCGATTGACGTATCAGGCCCGTGTCCAGGCATGACGTGAAGGTTATCCGGCAAAGTGTCAAGCCGCTGAAGTGATGCTTCAAGTTTGAGCTGATCCCCGCCGTCAAGGTCAGTGCGTCCGACGCTCTGAGCAAACAGAGTATCTCCGGAAATCAGAACTTTATGCCTGTTCCTGTCCTCTATCATGTAGCAGACGCTCCCTTCAGTGTGCCCGGGTGTCTCCATTACCTTTATGGTGTAGCCGGGAAAATCTATGATCCTGCCCTCCTGCACCTCCTGAAAGTCATTCAGCCCCGTGCAGTGAACGCCTAAAAGAGACTGAAGCCTGCCTGCAGGATTCCGCAGCATATAGGCATCATTGCTCCCTATATATATATTGTTCCCGACATACGGCACAACCTCATGAATCCCGGCTATATGGTCAATGTGTCCGTGAGTCAGAAGTATCATCGTAAGTTTCAGGCCGTTCGCAGTGATGTAGTCAAGAACCTCCTGCATATCACCGCCCGGATCAATGAAGAATGCCTGTTTGGTCTCATCGTCCCAGAATAAATATCCGTTTGTCCATAACGCTCCCAATGGAAATTTTTTGTAGTTCATTTCTGCTCCTTACCTGTCCACAATAAATGTTAATGGCCCGTCGTTGATGATCTCCACTTCCATATTTGCGCCGAACTCACCGCAAGCTACTTTCTTTATGCCGAGAGTCTTCACCTTCGACACAAAATAGTCATACAGCCTTTCAGCCTCTGCAGGATCAGCCGCCTCACTGAAGCCCGGCCTTCTTCCCTTGTATGTTGCGTACAGTGAGAACTGCGACACAAGCAAAATCTCGCCGTCAATGTCATTCAGCGACAAGTTAGTTTTGCCGTCAGAATCCTCAAAGATTCTCAGGCCTGACATTTTGTCCGCAAGCCAGTCCGCTTTTGCCTCGTCGTCCCCGTGAGTTACGCCGATAAGAACGCACATTCCCTGACCGATTGCGCGCTTGTCTTTGCCTTCTATCGTTACTGAAGCCCTTTTTACCCTCTGGATTAACAGCCTCATGAAATCCTTACCCCCTCGTTACTTCAATTATTCCGCGTACTTCATTCAGCCTGGCCATGACAGAATAGAGATGCTCAAGGTTGCGCACACGCAGTTCTATTTTCATGCGCATTAAGCTGTTGCCGACCATCGTAGCCTTAATGCCTGCAATACTGCTTCCTTCAAGGCTTAAAGCCCTTGTTGCGTCCGATAACAGGTCTTCGCGGTCAATCCCTTCTGCCTTGAGCCGTGCCGAATATAATTTTGTCTTCCTTGCGTCCTCATTGACTGCCCATGATACATTTACCCTGCGTTCAGAAGAAAAATTCTTTGTGCCCGCTATGCTCCTGCAGTCCGCCCGGTGCACGGTGATTCCTCGTCTGTTGGTGGAATATCCGGTAATCTCATCGCCCGGTACAGGTTCACAGCATGACGCTAAAGTTACGCTGACTCCTCCCTCGCCTTCAACGAGAATATCAGACTTTATGTCCCGTTTGTGCGATATATCTTCCGGCTTAAGCTCAACAGGCGGGATCTGCGGTGCTGATTCGTGGTGCTGAAGGTACGCAAGCGACAATTTCTGCCCCATCTCACCCGGCCCTATTGCACCAGACCCTACGGCTATTAGCTGTTCGTCTATATTCCCGAAACTCTCGCGTGTTACGTTGGTTAGCCCCCTGCGCTTGAGTTCACGCTCTATCAGTTTCCAGCCGCGCTCTAACTGTTCATCACGTTCTTCTTTCTCCGCCTGACGGAAATAGCTCCGTATCTTGCTTCTGGTCTTGGCCGAACTCACTATTTTGAGCCAGTCCTTTGACGGCGCACTCTGGGGAGATGTCAGAATCTTCACGATGTCCCCGGAATGAAGCTGTGTGTTGAGCGGGACTATCCTGCCGTTGACCATTGCCCCGGCGCAGTGATTGCCGACTTCGGTATGCACAGTGTAGGCAAAATCGAGAGTCGTCGAGCCGTTCGGGAGTATCATGGGCTTTCCGTCTGGCGTGAAAACATAAAGCTCGCTGGTCAGTAATATATCGCTCTTGAGCACGTCAAGAAACTCTTTGCTGTCCCCGTCCTGCCCTGCCTCTATCGCCTGACGCACCCACATCAATTTTGCGTCAAGCCCCTTTATGGCCTTCTTGCTGCTTCCTGACTTGTAGACCCAGTGAGCCGCAATGCCGTACTCCGCAAAGTGATTCATCTCGTATGTACGTATCTGAACTTCAAGAGGCACGCCGAAAGCCATAACCGTTGTGTGCAATGACTGGTACATATTGCTTTTGGGCGTTGCTATGTAGTCATCGAACTGCCCCGGCACAGGAACCCATAACGCATGAACTACGCCGAGCACCGCATAGCATGTCGAAACGTCCGACACCAGAACACGAACAGCAAGAATGTCGTAGAGTTCCTCAAAGGTGATTTTCTTCCTCTGCATCTTCTCGTATATGCTGTAGTAATGCTTTGACCGTCCCTTAATCCTGCACGGTATGTTCTCCTTCTGCAGTCTCTCCTCAAGTATTGCGCTGGCCTTCTTGATGACTTCCTCCATTCGCGGAAGGCGTTTGCGGACTCTCTGCTCAACTTCAGCATACAGATCCGGCTGAAGGTATTTGAACGAGAGATCTTCAAGCTCCCTCTTGAGCTGGTATATCCCAAGCCTGTGCGCTAACGGGGCGTAAATCTCCATCGTTTCACGGGCTATGCGTTCCTGCTTCTCCGGCTTCATCACGTCAAGAGTCCTCATGTTGTGCAGTCTGTCGGCTAACTTGATGAGGACAACGCGAATATCACGAGCCATAACGATAAACATTTTGCGCAGGTTCTCGCTGGTCAGATCCTCGCGGGACATGAATGCCTTTACGTCATCTTTCGCGAGCTTCGTTACGCCGTCAACGAGTGTCTCAACATCAGCACCGAATTTTTCCGTGAGTTCCTCCGGTGTTACTGAAGTATCCTCTAACGTGTCATGCAGCAATGCCGCCTCAAGGGTAGCAAGGTCTAAGCGCATTCCTGCCAGAATCAGAGCCGCATTCAGAGTGTGAATGATATACGGGTCTCCGGACTTCCGGAGCTGGTCTTTGTGTGCCTCTGCCGCAAACACGAAAGCCTCGCCTAGCTGCCTCATCTGGCCGGGGTTCAGGGAGAGCATAGCCTTAGCCCATAATTCCTGCCATGATGAACGCACATTCTCTTTCTTTGACTGTTCGGGGATCGCGTCAAAATATTCATCTCTTAGTGATGACATTTCACGCAGGAAATTTGATGATGTATCTATTGAAGGTACACTGTTTATGATTGATGAAAATGTTTCTTTGCCGGTCTCTAATGTTGCAGGGTCAGCAAAAGTTTCGGCCAAGCTAAACGCCTCCTTTTTGTTGTCCTTCCGTAACAGCACAGTCAAGAATGAACTGCAGCTGTTCCTCATTTCTCCAGTAATCCAAGCGCGGGTGATATATCCAGCCTTTAAGGCCGTTCCCCATCATCTCCAGAACTTCACGCGCTGTTGTGTTGAACGCAAGAAGCCTCGCATTGTTCACGCGTATATAGCTGTGCTTTCCGTCCTTGCCCATAGAATTTATCTCAGGTGTTATGCTGTTCTTGTCGATATAGAATTTCGGCGAAGGGTTGTTGTTCCCGAAAGGCCCTAAAGCTGATACGGCTTTCCAGTCTGAAATGGATATGTCGGAAGGTGATATGCTGATCACCGGCTTTACTCCTTCAGGCTCAATCTTTATGTCCATAAGCATACGTTCAAGGTCATTGCGCACTTCCCTCCAGTGCTCAATCAGAACCGAGAACCCAGCAGCGTATTTATGCCCTCCCCATGCGTCGAGCTTTTCGGCAATCTCCCGCAATACTCCTACAGCATCACCGCCTTCCGGGACTCTCAGAGTTCCCCTGATGACTTTAGACCCTACAGGAGCGGCAAGAACTACGGGACGGTTATACTGTGCGCAGACTCTGCTTGCAACACCGCTCAAAACACCTATAGGCCAAGACTCATTGTAGAGAACGTTGCATGTAATATGTCCTGAAGTTATGCCGTCATCAATCTCACGCGCAATATTCTCCGTCAGTGTCTGGCGTTTACGGTTTATGCGCATGAGTTCATTCACGCAGTTATAGACAGCCTCATTACTGCCAGCCCCCAAAAGCGCGCGGACTCCGGTATCTGCCGTGGTGATTCTGCCGGGAGCATTCAGACAGGGAATGACTCTCATCGACAAGTGTTCTTCCGACAACTGAAACTTATTGATTCCGAGACAGTCGAATAACGCACTCAGGCCGCGCCGGGGATTATTGCGCATTAAGTTCATGCCGTAACGGACAAGGGAACGGTTCAGATTATGCAGGGGCATACAGTCAGCAATAGTAGCAAGTGCCGCAAGATCTACCTCATAGCGCAAGAACTGACGGGAGACGATATTTTCCTTCCATGCCCAGCACCACAAAACAGCAGTAGCACAAATCTTCTGAGTGTCTCCGGCCTCCATGTTGATGCAGGGATTCACGATTGTAGGAATAGTTATATCTGCCGAAAGCGAGTGATGATCGAACACAAAAACGTTTATGCCCTGTTCCCTGAGTTTCTCCAGCATGGCGGAGTCATTCGTACCGCAGTCTACTACTATAAGTGTGTTGCACCCGGCGGCAGGAAGTTTCTCCAGCACTCCGGCATTCAGCCCGTAGCCGTGAACGTCCCTTCGCGGAATGAAGTAGCGTACCTGTGCGGCCTTGTTCCTGAATATCTCCATAGCTAGAACGGTTGAGCATATCCCATCGGTATCGTAATCTCCGTACACCAACACGTTGCCGAATGAGCTTTTGCTGTCCCATAAGGCTTTTGCTTCCGCGCTGGCTTTCCCTAGATTCAGGCTCTCTATCTGCCTCGTGAAGTCAGGATGTATCCATTCCTTGAGCGACTCTATGTCTTCATTGCCCCTGAGCATCTCCAGAACCCCCGCAGCAAGTTCGGAGCATGACAATTCCTGCGCTAAATGTTTTGTGCTGTCGGCCGGCTGAAATATCTTCAGGTCGGATATCAGGCAGGTAGGAAGCATAACAGCTTTTCCCTCCGTATGTTGTGCGCAGTGTTTTTGTATACGGCGTAACATGAAGGATATTCACGCGCTAACAGCATTTCCGTCTTCTCCTCTGCAAAAAATAATCCTGCAGCACCTTCACGCACTCCGTACCCATCACGCCCGAAGTAACTTCGCACACATGATTCAGCCTCGTATCTTGCAGAATGTTGTAGAGAGTACCGCCTGCACCTGCTTTCGGATTCTTTGCGCCGTACACCACACGCGAAACCCTTGCGTTCACACATGCACCTGCGCACATAGGGCATGGTTCAAGCGTAACGTAGAGAGTACAGCCGGAGAGATTCCAGTGCCCCAGCTTATGCGAACATGAACGTATTGCGGCAATCTCTGCATGTCCGGTGGGGTCATCGGACTTCGTGTCGCTCCCGTATGAGATGATACCGCCGTCCTTCACGATCAGCGCGCCTACAGGAACATCACCCCTTGCTGATGCCTCCAAAGCCTGAATGATGGCTTTCTGCATAAAATAATTGTCGTCTTGGGTCATATAATTTGATTCAGCTCCTCTTTGGGTTTGGTTTTAGTTTGTGTTGTATTATACACGCCGTGCAATGCCCCGAATGTCAACGTTAAACCAGTCTGAAAATTTCTGCATAGCTGTTGTGTTATCATACACTGCAAAATTTTTAGGAATACGAAAGGAGAAATAATTACATGGCCTATTATTATTCCGAACCCTCGCACACATTCTCCGAGTATCTGTTAATCCCGACTTACTCATCAGAGCAGTGCATACCGTCAAACGTCTCGCTCCGGACTCCTCTGTGCAAATTCAGGAAGGGAGAAGAAGCACCGTTATACATAAACATTCCGCTGACCTCTGCGTGTATGCAGTCAGTTTCAGATGACACAATGGCTATAGCTCTTGCACGTGAAGGGGGAATATCATTCATATACTGTTCACAGCCCGCAGAAAAGCAGGCCGAGATGGTAAGGCAGGTCAAACGCTACAAGGCAGGATTTGTCGCGAATGATTCCGCCATCAGCCCGGAACAGACATTAGCGGACGTTCTCGCCCTGAAGGAACAGACAGGACACACAACGGTTGCAGTTACGCATGACGGGAGCCTCACGGGGAAACTTCTCGGTATCATAACGAGCCGTGATTACAGGGTGAGCAGGACTCCGGTTGACGCAAAGGTCAGGGACTTCATGACACCTATCGGCAAGGTTATAGCCGCACATGACGGTTTGAGCCTTAGCGAGGCAAATGACATTCTGTGGCAGCACAAACTGAATCAGCTCCCTGTTATTGATGATGACGGTAATATGGTTGCGTTCGTGTTCAGGAAAGATTACGACATGCACAAGGAAAACCCGTTAGAGCTTCTTGACGATCAGAAGAGATATATCACCGGTGCAGGGATAAACACCAGAGATTACGCCGAAAGAGTCCCGGCACTTGTTGAGGCCGGTGCTGATGTTCTGTGCATAGATTCATCTGAAGGATTCACCGAGTGGCAGAGGAGAACACTGAAGTGGATTCGCGACAATTACGGGGACAGCGTGAAGGTTGGCGGAGGCAATGTCGTTGACGCTGAAGGGTTCAGATTCCTGGCGGAGAACGGCGCGGACTTCGTGAAGGTAGGTATCGGCGGCGGCTCAATCTGCATCACGCGTGAAGCGAAAGGAATAGGGCGCGGCCAGGCTACTTCAGTGATTGAGGTTGCACGGGCAAGGGATGAATACTTTGCGGAGACGGGAATATATGTCCCGGTATGTTCTGACGGCGGAATCGTCATGGACTATCACATAACGCTGGCTCTTGCTATGGGTGCGGATTTCTGTATGCTGGGAAGGTACTTTGCTCGGTTCGATGAGAGTCCGACTAACCGCGTAATGGTCAACGGAAACTACGTGAAAGAATACTGGGGAGAGGGATCATCACGCGCAAGGAACTGGCAGAGATATGACTCCGGCGACAACTCACAGGCGAAATTGTCGTTTGAGGAGGGAGTAGACAGCTACGTGCCTTATGCGGGGAGTCTGCGCGATAACGTAAGCGAGACACTCAGCAAGATAAAATCAACGTTCTGCAACTGCGGGGCTTTGAGTCTGGAGGAACTTAGGGAGAAGGCTAAAATCACGCTCGTATCACCTGTAACACTTCTTGAGGGCGGAGCGCATGATGTCATGATGAAGGAAGCTGTAAGACGAACGAAATAGAATTTTTTGCGGGTCTCCTGAACAGTTTCGGGAGACTCTTTTATTCTGCCCGTCTGGTCTCTGATTTCGTGCCGTCCCTGAAGACCAGATATGAACTCACATACTTTATGCCGTCATCATCCCCGCTGAATATCACGTCATCTCCCGTAACGGGAATGAACATTGTATCCGGATCATCTTTGTTGATGCCGTAATACAGACATTCAACGACATCATCAGCATAATCATAACTGATTGAGGCGTACACCGTTGCGCTTCCTGCAGTCCTTGAGATGAACAGCCACGAGTCCTGCATATAGAGGATAAAATTTTTGCTTGCCTCAAAACGCAGTTTCCCGACATCATAAGAGAACGTGAAAGCCCCGTGTTCAATGCCGTCAATGTCAGTATACTTAACTTCAAGCGTTAATGTCTCTCCGGTGATTTCAGGCTCAAGGATAATGTTAGGGCTGCTGTGATAGTTGAAGCCCGTAGAGACATACCCGCCTTTATTGTTGACCCTGCAGAATATTTCTTTGATGGTGTCGTAATTATCCGCATTGATCCTGAACACTATATGCCCTTTTCCCCATAATTCCGGCGATAGTGTCAGCGTGTGTTCCTTAGTATTTAGATTCAGGACAGTCCCGCCCGGAGTGTAGAGCTTCCCGCCGGAGAATGACGCAAGCCCCCACATTGCCGCCATAGAGACAGCTACAGCACCAACAGCCGCCAATAATGACGCACGGAACTTCCGGAGCTTCAGGAGCACTACGCACGAAATGAACGTTACAGCAGATACCGCCGTGAAGACCGGGACAAGCGCACTCCACCTTCTAGCGAGGCCGTAGCACAGCAGCAATAACGGTGTAAGCACATATGCAGTCTTGGCCGTGAGTACCCTGCGGAATACCAGCATGATTGCATCCGTCCAGCTCATCGGCAGAATGTCCGCAAAGTCTTCATGTCCGCCGTATTCAGCGTCAATCAGATTCAGGCTGTCATGCCCTGATGCCTTGAGGTAATCCCAGAAACGCAGAACTTCCTGTGCGTCCGGAGCATTTCCCCTTCTCGGATTCGTGAAACGCTCTAAGTATTCTTCTTCATACTTGTCGAATATCAGCCCGAAAATCTCCTCATGATATACGGGAATAATATTGTTGTTGCCCGATTTAGACTCTTCCCTGAGTGCCTCAAGCCTTGAGCACCATGCAGGACTGCGTTCAATGCGCTTTATGACCTTTGAGACGGAAGACTCATCACGTCCCATCATGAGCGCAATATCCTCACGATGCCACAGAATATTTCTGCTGTCATTGAGTATCAGGTGAGACATTTGCGGAGCTATGCGGCGGTATTTATCACCGAGAGCTTCTCGCCGGGGGCTTCTGGCGTGCCCTGAAAATTAATGTAGTCGGTGATGTAAAGCTCAATATTTTTGCGGACAGTACTGCGGGCATTCTGGAACTCCTCAAACTTCAGGCGCAGTCTTGTCATTGTGTTGCCGGACAGGCGGAAAGGGGACATAATGACTAATTCTCCTTCATGTGAATCAAATGCACTCGATTTTTATTCAGTATGTATTATAGAATAACAGCAGCTTTGATGAATGGGCAGACAGCAGAAATCAGGGCAACAAAAAAAGAATAAGACATTGTGCTATAATAATTTTTGAGAGATTTACCAAGCACATAACTAAAGGAAAATAATAAAAGTAATTTTTCCCTTCAGCTCCTCTTATTCTGTGTAAATTATATCACACAGATTTGTTGAAGGTGCACTTATGTTGTGTGCTCTATTTTTTTATTGAGTCTTCAAGACTTAATTATATTCAGAAAGAAGGTGCAGTCAATGATTCTGTGTTTGACGGTTCTGCTTGTCTTGGGAATTGCGGCACTGGCTGAAGCAGGAATGGCTAAACACTGGCTCTGCAGGAAGTGCGGCCAGAGAGTCTCAAAGGAGTCTATGCCCTCGTTGTCCGGGTGCAAGGCAGGAGGGACTCATTCTTGGGTAGTCGATTATTAGTTTTTTGCGGCTGGTGCGTTCATGTTCCGGCCGTTTGTTTGCAGGAAAGGAGGTTAGAAGCATGGGACTATTCAGCTTCATTGATGAACTTTTCGACACGACAGAAGAACTCATCAAGGACACTCCCAAGACGATGAAGGAAAAAGCTCCGGAGCTTGCATCGTTCGTCTGGGAAAATGCCGTTGATCTGGGGCATATGGCAGTAACTAATGCTGTTGAGCTTGGCCAGAAAGCTGTAACACGTGCCGGAAAGAAGATAGCGCAATTCCAGTCTGAAGACTTCATGCAGAACCTTAGAAATCCGTCAATAGACCCTGACAGGCGCAGGGAAGTGCTTTCACGCTATATCGAGAGAAAGAACAACGCCGTAAATGCTTCTATTGCCGTGCTGAACAGAAAGCTGGAGAACCCGGACATTACTGACAGTGAAAGGCAGAAGGCAGAGGAAGAGATACGTGGCTTTGAACGTCAGCTTATGGATATAGAACACGAAAGCAGAAGGCTTAATGCAGAAATTGAGCGTAATTCATGAAGGAGATGAAGAACGTTGGGCAGACCTCATAACGGCGACGTTATACGCATCGACAGGGGGATTTACGCACATTATGGAATCTACGTTGAGACTCCGGACGGCGGGCACGTGATTCACTACACGGGCGACGGAGGGCACAGCGACTTCAAGGGCGTAGTGCGTGAAACGTCTGTTGCAGAGTTCCTTGACGGTGCAGACAGCTTCACGGTGTGCAGACTGGATTCCGCAGAATACCCGCATATATATTCCGGTGATGAGACAGTCAGAAGGGCACGTGCAAGGATAGGCGAGAGAAGCTATAACCTGTTCAGCCATAACTGCGAACACTTTGCTGTTGAGTGCAGGACAGGAAAAGATACATCATCACAGACACAAATACTTAATCCCCTTTCAGTCTTCAACGGAATATTGTCATACGCGGAAGATTTGTTCAGATTTTGAGGAGGCATAAAGATTATGACTGATGAAGAGAACACGAAATGCCACAAGATAATACATACTGCAAGCGCGGCAACTGCGGCTGTAGGAGGAGGACTGGCACAGCTCCCCGGCAGTGATGCAATTCCTATAACTGCGGCACAGGTAACTATGGTTATTGCGCTGGGGAAAGTTTTCGGCAAAGCAATAACTGAATCGGCGGCTAAGGCTGTCATTGCCGGGCTTGCTGGTGCATCTGTAGGGAGGCTTGCATCACAGTTCCTTGTTGGGTGGATTCCCGGGCTCGGTAATGCGGTTAATGCTGCTACTGCGGCGGGGATAACAGAGACTCTCGGCTGGAAGGTTGCAGACAAATTCGATAAGGAACGCGGATAAAAATTTTTATCTCCCCTGTAATGAAGGCAGGGGAATTTTTTTGCCCTGCTATAATTGTACGAACTTATCAGCCAAATTCATACACATTAACGGGAGGTGCTGTTATGATTCCGCGTGAACTTTATGATAACTATCTGCTGATACTGAATGAGGAACTTATACCCGCAATGGGCTGTACTGAACCTATAGCTATAGCATATGCTTCGGCTAAAGCGTGTGAGGTGCTCGGCGAACGTCCTGAATCACTGCACATATCTTGTTCCGGAAACATCATCAAGAACGTTAAAGGCGTAACTGTCCCCAATTCCGGCGGCCAGAAGGGCATAGAGGCGGCGGCAGTTCTGGGTTATGCCGGGGGAGATCCCGCGAAAGAGCTTGAGGTCATTGCGGGTGCTGATGACGGCGCAAGGGAATTGACACGAAAACTTGTGCGGGAAAATTTCTGCTCCGTATCACTCGCTGAGGACGTGCCTAATCTCTACATTGAAGCGGAGGCTTACGGGAACGGACACAAAGCAAGCGTAAGGATCGAGAACAATCACACCAGCATAACGAGAATAGAACTTGACGGAAAAATTTTGCTGGAGAAAACTTCACCTGAAAACAAGACAGTGCATAACGGGAAGAAAAATTTGATGAGCCTGAAGACTATTCTTGATTTCGCGGATGAGGTTGACACGGAGGACGTGAAGGGAATATTTGAGCGTCAGATAGAATACAACACAAAAATATCACAGGAAGGACTCGACAACAAATGGGGAGCATGTATCGGCAAAACCATTCTTGAGACTTGGGGCGATGATGTGCGTTCATGCGCCTGCGCCCGGGCTGCCGCAGGGAGTGATGCCAGAATGAGCGGCTGTCCTCTTCCCGTAATCATCAATTCAGGCAGCGGGAATCAGGGAATAACCGTAACGCTTCCTGTTGTAGAATATTCGGAGCGGTGGAGAATCTCACGCAACAAGCTCTACCGTGCATTGGCTGTCAGCAACCTCGTATCTATCTACATCAAACACTATATCGGCTCGCTGTCTGCGTTCTGCGGTGCTGTCAGTGCCAGTGCAGGAGCAGGTGCAGGAATAACCTACATGGCCGGGGGTGATTATGCTTCTGTCGGGAGAACGATCACGAACACTCTCGGTAATGTCGGCGGTATCGTGTGTGATGGCGCGAAGCCCAGCTGTGCCGCAAAAATAGCCTCGTCCGTGAATGCCGCGCTTCTTGCACACTACATGAGCATGAATGATGACAAGTTCAGGGGCGGTGAAGGATTCATTGAAGATGACGTTGAAGCAACCATAAAGAATATGGGCTATATCGGCAAGATTGGCATGAAGGATACGGACAGGGAGATATTGAACGTTATGATAGATAAAGTTGACGTAGATTCCTGCGTGTAGGAATGCCGGAGGGGATACGCCTCCGCAATCACGGCCTGATGTATCCCCACTTCTTTTCGCGCTTCACTGCCGCAAGCCCCTCGCTGAATGGCCGTGCGTCATCGAACTGTGCCGGTATATCCCACTCTCCGCGAACGTTCACATAGCCCCATCTTGCATCAGCCGCTGCAGGTGCGAGTCCGTCCCCGAAATCCCCTGCAATGTTGTAGCGTCTTGGTATGGCAAATTTTCCGTTCGGGCGGATATATCCCCAGCCGCGGTAATTCGTGCGGGATCTGACAGGTGCAAGACCGTCGGAAAAGTTCCCGGCCTCATAATATGCAGGACGGATTATGTATTTCCCCTCCTTGTTGATGAACCCCCAGCGTCCCCGCAAATTTACTGCCGCATAGCCTTCATGGAACTCAAGAGCTTTCGTGAATACCGGCTCAATCACGAAAATTCCGCGAGGATTGATATAGCCCCAGTGCCCGTTTTTCATGGCTGGTGCAAGCCCGTCAACGAATGATCCTGCACGCTCAAACATTGGCGATATGACATAATTTCCCATCAGATCAATATATCCCCACCGGCCTGCTGTCTGTACTGCGGCTAGTCCGTTGGAGAATGGAAGGCCGTTGTTGAAGAAGCGTTCTATCCTTTCATCTGTATCTTCATCTATATGGACAAATGCAGGGTTGCCGTTGGTGTCGATATAGTGATCCTCAACGAATGCGAAACCGTCGGAAAAGTCTCCTGCGTCCGGCCCTCTGAATATGAACGGTATAGCTATACGGCCAAGATAGTCGATATATCCCCAGCGGTCATTTTGCTTGACGGCAGCGAGTCCCTCATGGAAGTCCCGCGCTTCCTGGTATGCGTACTCAATCACTACAGCAGGAGGCTTTGTGTTGGCGGGATATGCGCATGAACACCACATAACCGCCATAACCAGCGCAATAATATATTTCCTCATGATGAGTGTTTATCCCTCCTGCGGGCTGCGTCTCTGTGCCTTGCGTCTTTCCAGCTCATCAAGAATGGCCTTGCGCAACCTTACTGACTGCGGAGTAACTTCCACAAGTTCATCAGTCTCTATCCATTCCATAGCCTTTTCGAGCGACATTCTGCGGGGCACGTCAAGTTTCGTCGTGAGTTCCTTTGTTGCTGAACGGTGATTTGTCTGCTGTTTCTTCTTTGTCGGGTTGCAGGGAATATCACCCGGCCTTGAGTTCTCGCCGATAATCATTCCGTTGTAGACCTGCTCAAGCGGTGAGATGAACAGAACGCCCCTGCTCTGCAAGTTCTCCAGCTGGTACGCCGTAGCTTCTCCTGTGTCAACACTGACCAGAGATCCCCTGTTGCGCGTGATTAGATCTCCTGCCCACTCCTTATAGCCGCTGAAACAGTTAGACATTATTCCGAGTCCTCTCGTGTCCGTGAGGAATTCGCCTCGGTAGCCTATAAGCCCCCTTGTAGGTATCTCTATCTCAATGCGCAATAATCCTCTGTCGGGATTGTCGATATTGAGCACCTTTCCTTTGCGCTTGGTCATCTTCTCGAACACTATACCCTGATATTCTTCGGGAACGTCAATAGTAACGAGTTCATACGGCTCGCACTTCACGCCGTCCTGATACTCTATGATTACTTCAGGCTTAGACACGCAGAACTCCATGCCTTCGCGCCTCATCTCCTCAATCAGAATCCCTAGCTGAAGTTCACCGCGTCCTGATACCTTCACGCCGTCTGGCCTGCCTAAGTCCTCCATTCTGAGCGAAACATTAACGTGCATTTCACGCTGTAGCCTTGCCTTGAGCTGCCGGAGCGTTACTGCCTGACCTTCACGTCCCGCAAAAGGCCCGGAGTTCACTAGGAAGAACATTGACACTGTAGGTTCTTCGATTGATAGAGGCTTTAACGGCTGTTCAGAAATCTCTTCTGCCGAGAATGTGTCGCCTATATCAATTTCGTTCGGCCCGGTGAGCCACACAATATCACCTGCGCTGACTTCATCGACTTCAACTCGCTCAAGCCCCCGCGTAACCCATAACTGCGCAACCCGTGCATTCTCGTGCCCGGTAATCTCCCAGTCATTGCCGGTATGATCCGTGCTGTTCCATTTCGTTGACGTGCGGACGAACGGCTCACCCTTGCGGATATGCCCCTGAAGTATCTTCCCGCAGCCAATGCGCCCGACATACTCATTCCATGCAAGCGTGCTGACCTGCATGAGGAAGGGTTTTGACGGGTCTACGTCCGGTGCAGGAACGTAATCTATTATCGCCTGAAACAGGTCATCCATATTATCGCGTCTGGGGTCTGCAAGGTCTTTCACTGCCCAGCCGTTGAGTCCTGAGCCGTAAAGCACCGGGAAATCTGCCTGTTCATCACTCGCGCCAAGCTCAAAGAATAAATCAAATGTCTGATTCAGTGCCCTGTTGGGATCTGCTCCCTCCCTGTCTACCTTGTTGATGAACACTAACGGTTTCATGCCGATAGACAGTGCGTGCTGAAGGACATAACGTGTCTGGGGCATTGGGCCTTCATTTGCGTCAACTATAAGTATTACGCTGTCTACTGTTGAGAGGATGCGCTCAACTTCTCCGGAAAAGTCTGCATGTCCGGGAGTGTCTATTATGTTGATCAGATAACCCTTCCATTCTACGGTGCAGGGCTTTGAACGTATCGTGATTCCCCGCTCACGTTCAAGGGGGTTATTGTCCATGACACGTTCGGCCACCTGAGTATGTGCGGCGAATGTCTGTGCTGCACGGAAGATTGAATCTATCAGCGTGGTTTTGCCGTGATCTATGTGGGCTACTATTGCGAGGTTTCTTATGTGGTCTGCGTTCTGTGAGTGCATAAAAAATTATCAGTCCTGTTGTAATAAATTTTTGCGGCAATTTTAGCACATCTTGTTTTCAGGGTAATGTATGATAGCATCAATCAAGATCAAAAACTAAAGGTGAGATAATGGCAAGAAATGTTGTGCATGGCATTGTAAAAAAAGTTATTGACAGTTCGGCACGTCTTGTTGATATAGACATTGTTAATGATTATTCTCTTTCTTTCCTGTATGCTGATATACATGCTTTCGATAAGGGAAGGGGAAAAGATAAAAATTATTCAGCAATAAATAATATATCTGATAAGGGAGTGTATGTATTCTTCGATGATGAAGAAGTTTTGTACGTAGGAAAATCTGGTTCTGGCAATAACGGCACATTGCAGCACAGAATAAAGCAGCACATATATGCAATTATTCTTTGCTTATTATATCTGCAATAAAAAAATCACAATCACCGCAAAAGGATTATGATTACGTAATTTCACGGCTCGAAAGCGCGTTAATCGCTCTCCTTAATCCTTCAGCCAACGCATGACAATCCGGGCAATTTCATTTTTCATTCTATAATCTGCCTTGCACCTGTCTATGGCTTTTCGCATAAAAAGACTGCAGGACATCATAAGCCCCGCAGTCCTGAAATATGCTTTATGCTCTTACGTATTCAGCCGCTTCATATGCCGCGATATATCCCGAATCAATGCACAGTCCGTAGCAGAACCCTGCAACATCATAATAAGGGCTGTAATACATTGAGCCGTTATCCGTCCCGATAACATAGAGTCCCTTCATGGGAGTATTGTCGTCCTTCAGTGCGCGCAGCTGGTCATCTGTCCTGATGCCGCCGAAAGTGCTCCATGCGGATGGTTCGCACTGCACAGCGTAGAACGGGCCTTTTGCTATCTTGCTGAGATACCACGGTGAAGTCCCGAACTCCTCATCGACTCCCTTGTCGCAATACTCGTTGTACTTCTTCACCGTCTCCGCTAAGTTCGTCAGCCCGAAGGCATGGCCAAGTTCCTCGATAGTGTCAGCCTTAGCCAGCCAGCCCTCGCGTAATCCTTCCTCAATGTCTTCCGGCAGGCGGTCAAGAATGCGTCCCTTGAAGTAGTTTCCGATAAACCATGTCTCTTCCGTCGCGCCTTTTGCTGTGGTGTACTTGTAGAGCCCTTCAGTCCTCATAGCGTCAACATATGCCTGATCCACTATTCCGTACCACGGAGCATTGAGCAGTATCTGTTCCGAGCCGTAGCTCATCGGGTAATCACATAACAGCCCCTCGTTGATGAAGCGTTTTCCCTCAGCGTCAACAAGCAGATTCCCGTAAAGCCCGAATTTGAATGCGTAATTCTGGTCGTATTTGTCCTGCTTGGCCGGACGCGATGCCTTCATGTTAGTTCCGCCGTATTCGCACGGACAGTAACCGAACGTTTTAGTCATTACCGCTCCTGCATCTGATGCCATCATGATTCCGTCTCCGGTGCACAGGCTGTTTCCTCCTGCCGCCGCGTTAAGTTTGCTGGTCTTGAGGAATTTTGCCTGAAGATCCCTGTTGCCCAGATACCCGCCCGAAGCGATGATCACTGCCTTAGCGTTAATGGTGATTCTTGTGCCGTCAGCCTTCCGTGCCGTTACTCCCTTTGCCTTGTCGCCGTCCATGATGAGTCCGGTTGCTGTTGTGTTGTAGATTACTGTAACCCCCGCATCAGCTAATGCCTTCTCCCAGATTTTTACGCGGTCATCAAGTGCATTGAGTATCAGGTGGAATCCTCCCTTTGCTCCCTTGAACGGTGTCTCGAACCTGAAGTTTGCTTCCTGCATTTTGTAGCCTATCTTCACGAGCTGTTCTACTGCGTTCTTTGACTCGTCCAGGCAACGGTGAATCAGTGCAGGGTTAGGTGTCCAGTGAGTGTAATTCATTACGTGCTGGAAGACTTCTTCAACGTTTAATGTTGTTCCTCCCTCTTTTGCCTTCAGGACGCTCGAATCCACGCCGAAAGGCCCGGATACCTTTATGCCGTTCACGCCAGCAACAGAACCGGCCTTCTCCAGCGTAACGACCTTCAAGCCCTTCTGCCCTGCCGTGATTGAGGCCATGAATCCCGCAGCACCGCAACCGATAACGGCTATATCAGCATCATAGACTTCATCTGCTCCTGCCTGAACCGTTACAGTTTTCGCCAGCCATGCCTCACGGTCTCCTCCAGCCTGTGCAACGCAGTCCGCAATAGCTTCTTTCACCGCACGTGATGAGTTCGTTGCGCCGGTGATTGCGTCAATTCCTCCTGCCTGATGCTCAATGATTGAAGGTATCAGCTGATCCTTGACCTGTGAGAACAGTATCGGGGTCTCGTTCTCTGATACGATTTCTACGTTCGTGAGTGCCGTCTCGCTGAATGTACACTTCACCGTTACGTAGCTCAGGTTGCCGTATGCTGTTGCTGTGTATGTTCCGGGCTTGTAGGCCGGGGCGGCAAGTGCTATGCTTCCGAGCGTTGTGCTTGCTGCGAGTCCGAGTCCTGCGGCGGCTGTCCCCTTGAGGAAGTCGCGGCGGGAAATTTCGTGTTTAGACATAAATTAACATTCCTTTCATTGTTTGAGATAGGAATATTATAGACTATGATTTTGCCCTTTCTTTGAGGAGTTCAAATGCTTTCTTGATGATTGATGCCATGAGCTTGCGTCTCTGCACTAGGAACTCATCGTATTTCATATTCTCCCAGCCGTGCGGGAGGGCGTTCTCGTCTTCCATTTGCATAATTTCAGCATGTCCCATCCCCCTGCAAAGGATAGGGTAATATTGTTCGGGAGGGTTATCCATGATTTTAGCGTTGTCGTGCCAGCCTATATATGAATAATTTGCCATCTGGTTAATCTGTATGTCCGTATAGCCCAGCTCCTTAAGGTATGAGCGAGGGAACAAATGATGTTTCTCTAGTGCTTTGCGTGTTCCGTCTGATCCTGGCTCAAGAGTTTTGATACTGGTATTTTGTGGCGGGAGAATAGGGCTGATGTTCCGAGTATGTTCAATGAAGCAACGTATGCGTACCAAGCGTTATTGCCTGAACCTGATACAGCAAGACCGTCAGAACCTTGAAGTGTTATATTGAAATAATCGTTTGTCATTCTGCCTCCTGATCTTGAAATAATGAAGTCTCTGTATTCACTAAGAGTTGAGAAATTTTTTATTGCGCTAAGATGGCTTTCTGCTGTTGTATCGCCTGGCCCCGTGTAGATAGATACAAGAACAGCATAAAAGAACCAGAGTGAAGCTAAATTAATATTCTCATGGTATGAAGCATTAAATTTATATTTTGCGATTAGATACATAGCGTAGGTGTAATATATGGCGTTCTTAGATAAGATCATAGTATCATATAAATATCCTGCATTCATGATTGCCTTCAAAAATTCATGCCAGTTGTTTACATTCAGAACATCGGGCAGTGTTTCTTTTAGTATCCCAAAATTTTTTTGCATAAGTTCCGAGTTGATGACTCCCCTGTGCTCAAAGTCAGCACCTCTAAGCAGCTTATAGCCATAATCAAGCCTAGCCCTGCTAAACGCATAAGCCATTGTAGTACGAACAATATTTTTCGGCTGAACCTTCAGACCTATGCTGTTATATGATGTTGTTCCATGAACTGAAGGCGATAATGATTCCTTGCAGAAGCGTTCTATATCATTGCGTCCTTCTCCCCAATGAACCGAAAGCAGAGTGAGTATAAAATCATTCTCAGTTAATTTTGTTCCTTCTGAATTTATGCGCACAAATATATGTGATACAGCTTCTTCATCAGCACTAGCTTTAATCCTGTATACCTGAAAGCTATACTCCTTGAGGCGAAATAATCCTTCTATATTTTCAGAAATTAAGTGTCTCTCTTCGTCGGTAAGCGAACGTGATTCGGAAAGCCTTGTTATGAATTGGGTTATGTACGAATAAGAACCAGCCCCCATTAGCAAATCAGTTATGTTATATATCCATTCCGGGCTTCTCTTTGTTGCTGCTGTTGCTACTTCAAATTTATTAGTCAGAGGACAAAAGGAAATTATAATCTCGCGTTCCTTATAATTCACATCAATAACTTTTTTCCCTTTCATTACAGAATAAAGCGATGTTAATCTCTGTTGACCGTCAATAATGACATCTTTAGGGCTTGCGTAACTCTTTGCTTCAGTGCCGATAGTTTTCTTTCTATCCATATCCGGGCATTCCCAAAACATAAGATAACCTACAGGATAACCGCACAGCATAGAATCAAACAAATCACGTACTTTAGTATTCTGCCACACAAATGGCCTCTGAAGCTCCGGAAGGCCAAGCTCGCCAGTGTCAATCTTCTCTATGAGCTGGTTAACCGTAAAACTTGTAGTGCTGTAAATCTGCTCCATAAAAATTATTTCTCCTCATTCAGCAAAATAAAAGCAGGTTACCCGCAATAATATCACGAATAAACCTGCTGCCTAATCTCTTTGCTGAAGGCTTACAGATTCACTTCCGGAATAGCCGCAAACCCCTTCGCTAAGTCCTCATCTGTGGGGATATAGTCCTTCATCGTACCGTTGTTGTACTGCTCGTATGCAGTCATGTCGAAATACCCTGTGCCAGTCAGGCCGAAAATTATCGTCTTCTCTTCGCCAGTCTCCCTGCACTTCAGAGCCTCATCAATCGCAACCCTGATAGCGTGCGAGCTCTCCGGAGCCGGCAGAATCCCTTCACAGCCGTCTGTTCAACCGACCTAGCCTCCATCATTCCGTCATGATAGAGCTGGGATAATATGCTGCTCATTCCGTGATAGCGCAGTCCCCCGGCATGATTCGCGGACGGTATGAAGTCATGCCCTAACGTGTACATTTTCGCCATAGGGCAGACCTTGCCTGTGTCGCAGAAATCATACACGAATTTTCCCCGCGTGAAACTCGGACAGCTTGCAGGTTCAACTGCAATGATCTGATAGTCCGCCTCACCGCGCAGCTTCTCGCCCATGAACGGTGAGATCAGCCCGCCGAGATTCGAACCGCCTCCAGCACAGCCGATGATCACGTCAGGTTTGATGCCGTACTTGTCGCAGGCCGCTTTAGTCTCAAGGCCGATAACCGACTGGTGAAGCAATACCTGATTCAACACGCTCCCCAGAACATAGCGGTAACCTTCAGTTGAAGTCGCAACTTCTACTGCCTCGCTGATTGCGCACCCTAAAGAACCGGTTGTGTTCGGGTGTTCAGCATTAATCTTCCGGCCTATGTTCGTATCCATTGACGGTGAAGGAGTAACTTCCGCGCCGTATGTCCTCATGACCTCGCGACGGAACGGTTTCTGCTCATACGACACCTTGACCATGTAGACCTTGCACCCAAGACGGAAGAACGAGCACGCCATAGCAAGAGCCGTGCCCCATTGCCCTGCGCCTGTCTCTGTCGTAACGCCTTTAAGCCCCTGCTTCTTTGCGTAATATGCCTGAGCTATTGCACTGTTCAGCTTGTGCGAGCCTGAAGTATTGTTGCCCTCAAACTTATAGAAGATATGCGCGGGAGTATTCAGAACCTCCTCAAGATATACGGCATGAACCAAAGGCGACGGCCTGTACATCTTGTAGAAGTTCAGTATGTCTTCAGGAATTGGTATGTATGCTGTGTTGTCATCAAGTTCCTGCCTCACGAGTTCCTCACAGAATATCGGGGTCATCTCCTCAAACTTCAGCGGCTTCAATGTGCCGGGATGAATGAGAGGCGCAGGTTTAGTCTTCATGTCTGCACGGACGTTGTACCATGATGAAGGGATTTCTTTTTCTTCAAGGTAAATCTTGTAGGGAACATTCAGTTTGCTCATGAAAAAATTTTCCTCCTGTGTGAATGAAATATCGCGTTATTATATGGCAGTTGAAAATTTTAGTGTATTTCATATTTGCGACAGACCGGACAAATTTAATTGCAGAGATTTATGATTCTGTTTGTGAAAATTTTTTGATGAATGGTTTTGCTTGCTTGGTTTATGCTGTGTTTTTGTAGTTGAAAATGTAGTTGAAAAATTTTTTATCTTCCGTGATTGAATATGTCTTGCTGAATATTATACTCTGTTGCGAAATTATTACCGCAAATCGTCGTAAAGTGCCTGATTTCAGTAATGAAAATATAATGCTTTGCATGTTGCACAAGGGTAAAATGCGCTTGAAAAATTTTTATCTTCCATGATTGAATATGTCTTGCTGAATATTATACTCTGTTGCGAAGTCATTATCGCAAATCGCCGTAAAGCACCTGACTTCAGTTAATGAGAATATAAGACTTTGCATGTTGCGCAGGGATAAAATCTACATCGTACCATTGGAGGAGGACACGCAAGACACTCGCGGGGGGAGCAAGTCCGTTGATACTGCAATCCCGCCTTAAGGTGTGTGGAGCATCTCAAAGCACACGGCGCGTTTTTACACCGAAATTATTTTATGATAGAATTTTTCAGAATTTACGCCCTGGCTTGTTCAGGGTAATTTGTAATTACGCAAAGGAGCCTTAATTCTTATGAGAACAGAATTGCTGGGGCAGGAAAAAAACATCGTCAAGATCAAAGCAGAAATTGAAGCCAGCGAGTTTACGAAAGCACTAAACAAAGCCGTCAATGAATTATCCCAACAGGTAAGAATTCCCGGATTCAGAAAAGGAAAGGTAAGCCGTTCAATCCTTGAGATGAGATTCGGCCGCGATGCACTCTATCAGGAAGCTATAGAAAAGATAATGCCTGATGAGATAAAGCAGATAGTGGATGACTATGAGCTTGACCCGATAGAGACACCTTCACTCAGCTTCACCGAGAAGATAGAGGAAGGAAAGCCCGTAATATGTGAAATAACCTTTGAGGTTCGCCCGGAAGTTGAACTGCCGGACATTGAGAATCTTGAAATTGAGAAGGTCGTCAGTGATGTTACTGAAGAAGCCGTAGACAGCCTCGCGAAGAGGATACGCATTCAGATGGCCGACATAAAGCCAGCAGAACGCCCGGTGCAGGACGGGGATCTCGTGGAGATAGAGCTAATCATCAGGACGCTGAACCCTGACGGCACAGAGACGGAAGAACAGCCCAAGCCGGACACCACGAAAGAGACAATCAACCTTGCAGATGAGACCATACGCAAGGAAGTGAAGGACGCGCTTATAGGCAGGAGCAAAGATGAAGATACTGTTGCAGTGTTTGACGTTGAGCCGGGACACTCTGACCGGAGGCTTGCAGGCAAAAAGGTAAGCTACAAGATGAAGGTGCTTAATGTCTCAGAGTACGTTCTGCCTGAAGTGAATGAGGAGTTCTACAAAAACGTTTTCGGGCCTGAAACAGACATAAAGGACGAAGCCGCCTTCAGGGCACGTTTACGGCAGGACATCACGAATCAGGTTGCAGAGGAGACGAAAATAGACCTGCACAACAGAGCTGTTGACATGGTGGCAGGGCTGGCCAAGCTGGACGTTCCCGACAAACTCATAGAACGTCAGGAACACTCAATGCGCCATGATGATGAGGAATGGGCAAAACAGAACGCTGTAGACCTGACTCAGGCTTACGGGCTCGACACCGAAGAGGGCAGGAAGGGTTACAGCAATCTGCTTCATGACAGGGCTGTTACTGCCGTGCGCAACGTTCTTGTGATGGACGAGGTTGCGAAGAGATATGATGTTCACCTTGAGCAGGGAGACATTGAGGCAGAATTTGAACGCCGTGCAAGCCAGCTCAACGTCAGCAAGGCATTTGTAGCAAAATATTTCTACGAACACCGCGAACAGCTTGACCGCCTGGCCGATGAATTGAGATGGGAAAAAGTTTCGGAGGCTATGGTGTCTCATATGAAGGTTAAGGAAGTCAAGGAGCTTTCACAGCCTCAGCAGGAGGATAACAATTAATGGCGTATTACATTCCTTACGTTATAGAACAGACAGGACGGGGTGAAAGAAGCTACGATATATACAGCCGTCTTCTGAAGGACAGGATAATATTTCTCGGCTCAGAGATTAATGACGACGTAGCTAATTCCGTTGTTGCGCAGTTATTGTTCCTTGAGAGCGAAGACCCCGACAAAGACATAAACATATACATCAACAGTCCCGGAGGCGTTGTAACTTCCGGGCTTGCGATATACGACACAATGCAATACATCAAACCGCAGGTATCAACCATATGTGTTGGCTTGGCCGCGAGCATGGCAGCTATACTTCTTGCAGGCGGCGCAAAAGGTAAACGCCTTGCACTCCCTAACGCTGAAGTGATGATTCATCAGCCGCTTGGAGGCGCGCAGGGCCAGGCCAGCGATATAGAGATACGCGCAAAAAATATCCTGAAGACTAAAGAACGCATGAACCGTATACTTGCGGCACATACCGGAAAGGAACTCAGGACGATCGCGAAAGACACAGACCGCGATAACTACATGACTGCAGAGGAAGCCTTGAAGTATGGGCTGATCGATAAGATTATAGAGGCAAGGTAGATTATGCCGGACAACAAGACACTGCACAATCCCGAAGAAGACCGCTGTTCGTTCTGCGGGAAACCCCGTTCAGCCGTTGACGACATGTTCGACGGGCCGGGCGGGAATGTGAGAATCTGCGATCAGTGCGTGGCTCTATGCACAATCATGATGGCGGGCAAACAGTCTCAGAATATGACGATGAGCCTGTTTGATGACACTCCTGAAACTAACTCTCCCGGCAAAAAGTTTTCATTGTCGGGAATAGACACCATAAAGCCCAGAGACCTAAGCGGCTACCTTGACCAGTATGTTATAGGGCAGAACAGGGCAAAGAAGGTTGTATCTGTTGCAGTCTACAATCACTATCAGCGCGTGAAAAATAACCTAGAGCAGAGAAACCCTGACGTAGAACTCCAGAAAAGCAACGTGCTGCTGCTTGGCCCGACTGGATCGGGAAAGACGCTCATAGCACAGACGTTGGCGCGGAAACTGAACGTGCCATTTGCGATTGCTGATGCTACAACACTGACGGAAGCGGGATATGTCGGCGAGGATGTAGAGAATATTCTTGTGCGTCTGCTTCAGGCGGCGGATTATGACCTGAAGGCGGCGGAAAGGGGAATAATATACCTTGACGAGATCGACAAAATTTCGCGCAAATCAGAATCTACGTCAATCACGCGTGATGTTTCAGGCGAGGGAGTACAGCAGGCGTTATTGAAGATTCTTGAGGGGACGATCTCCAACATTCCCCCCAAAGGCGGACGCAAGCACCCTCATCAGGACTTCATACAGATCAACACGGAAAACATACTGTTCATATGCGGAGGAGCATTTGACGGCCTTGAACCCATCGTAGCTAGAAGGGAACTGCAAAAGTCATTAGGCTTCGGCGGTGAGCTTGCAGGAAAGTCCGGAACGTATGAGATTCTCAGCAAGGTACAGCCTGAAGACCTCGTAATGTACGGGCTTATCCCGGAGCTTGTCGGAAGAATCCCTGTGCTTGTTGCGCTTGAGGAACTTGACGAGGCGGCATTCATCAGGATACTTCAGGAACCCAAAAACGCGCTGGTCAAACAGTACAGCAAAATGCTTGAGATGGACGGCGTAACGCTTGAGTTCACACCCGATGCACTCGCTAAGATAGCAGAACAGGCCTTGAAGAAGAAGACCGGTGCAAGGGGTTTGCGTTCAATCATGGAGAACCTTATGCTCGATATTGAGTATGAACTGCCGTCAATGCCGGAGAGTGAGAAGGCCGGGAAGAAGCTGATCATTACTCCTGAATTTGTGCAGGATAAAAATACTCCTCTGGATAAGTTGCTGCATGACTGACAGAACATTCACTGATGCCCGGATTGAGGCCACGTGCTTTAATCCGGGTCAGCTTTTGCCCCCGACAATCCCTGAAATAGCAGTAGCAGGACGCTCAAACGTCGGCAAATCGTCGCTCATCAATGCCCTGTTAGGCGCAAAGCTCGCGAAGGTAGGCCAGACTCCCGGCAAAACCAGAAGCATAAACTTTTACCGCGTCAAAACGTCTTCTGGTGAATTCAGGCTGGTGGATCTTCCGGGCTACGGTTACGCGAAACGGAGCAGAGACGAACGCAATGACTGGCAGAAGCTCGTATCAGCGTACATGAAGGACAGGGAGGCTCTAGGGCTGGTTCTGCACTTGGCGGACTTTCGGCACGGGCTGCTGAAGAATGACAGGGAGCTTCAGGAGTGGCTGCGTGCAATGGGGCAGAATATACTTGTTGTGTTCACGAAGGCAGATAAGATTGCGCGGGGCAAGTGGAAATCCCTGCGTCAGGAGTACGTCCGTGATGGCATGTACTCTTATGATATGCCGGTGATTACGTCGTCGGAAAAAAAGGAAGGGGTTAATGCCCTGAAAGAATTTGTTGTGATATACTTGCAAAAATTGAATGAAGGGAGTTTGACAGAATAAAGATGAGCCTGTATAATCGCACATCGCACATCGCACATCGCCTCATCGTGTCCCATTTGCCAAAGCACTAATCTCATAACAACAGATACAGTAATAAGTGATTTTGTTATGTCGAGGATCACTGATGATTTTACTCCCGGCAATAACTGGCCTGTAAAATTATGTTTTTGCAATGACTGTACATTTGCTTTCTATGACTACCGTATGACTGATGAAGAAATTAACCAGCTGTATACGGACTACAGGGACAGCAGCTATCAGAAGACACGTGAACGCTATGAATGCTGGTATACCGAGAGAGTTAATGATGCCATGAACAACGATACAAAAGCCCTTAAGGAACAGCAGAAGATTATACAGCGCATTATTTCAGAGAACATTCACAGGGAGATACGCACTGCACTGGATTACGGCGGTTATGAGGGAAAAACTTTCACGGACACAATAGGAACTCAGGAAAAATATGTTTTTGATATATCGGGAGTGCCTGCAGTTGAAGGAGTGAAAGGTATCTCAAAGTTTGAATATCTGAAGAATTATTCTTATGATTTCATTATGTGCAATCAAGTATTTGAGCACCTCACAGAACCTATGAAGATGATGCAGAACTTCAGGGAGATCGGGAATGATGATACAGTTTATTATATTGAAGTGCCGAGCGAAAACCCTTTCACAAAGAAACAAAGTAAACATTCAATAACAAAAAATATATCCCTTATCTTCAACCCTAACTTCAGCCTGATTAAGCTGGCTAAATATTATTTCCAACTGAAAAAACAGCCCCCAATGCAAATGAGAGAGCATATAAATTTCTTTACGCCCAAATCTATAAGGATTATGGCAGAAAGAAGCGGTTTCAATGTAATTGATATACAGGAGAACACAGAGCATGGTGCGCTAGGAACTTCAACAGTTCTCTCAATGTTATTCAGAAAATAATTTTTATCAGTCTCTCTTTTTACGTGAGGCTGATTTTTTTTGCTGTGATATACTAACTGCGCAGTAAAATTTAACACGCTCATATTCAAATTAAAGGTGTTGTGTCATTAACGGCATGATTATAGAGATGAGCGTAATATAACCTTTAGGAGGCATATATACAAATTGGCAGTAGCAAGTATGAAGCAGTTGCTTGAATGCGGAGTCCACTTTGGACATCAGACCCGCCGCTGGAATCCCAAAATGAAACCCTATATCTTTACCGAACGCAACGGAGTATACATCATTGACCTTCAGAAGACAGTAAAAGGCCTTGACCGTGCGTATGATTTCATCCGTGAGACGGCAGCAAACGGCGGGCACGTTCTTTTTGTCGGCACAAAGCGTCAGGCACAGGAGACCATCAGGGATGAGGCTACACGCTGCGGGCAGTACTACATCAACCAGAGATGGCTCGGCGGACTCATGACGAACTTCCCTACGATTCGCAGGCGCATATCCCGTATGCTTGAACTCCGGAGATATGACGAGGAAGGCACATGGGAGGAGTTCACGAAGAAAGAGACTGCGGCACTGAAGAAGGAACAGCTCAAGCTCGAAAAGTATCTCGGCGGAATCGCAGCCATGACTTCAACGCCTGATGCAATATTCCTCATTGACCCAAGACGCGAGGAGAACGCTATAGCTGAAGCACGCAAACTTCATATCCCCGTCGTGTCAATCGTCGATACCAACTGCGACCCTGAAATGATAGATTATCCCATTCCCGGCAATGATGACGCTATCAGAGCAATCAAGCTCATCACAGGCTTAATGGCTAATGCTGTCATCGAGGGAAGGCAGGGAGAAGATGCCGTAATTATTCCCGTTCAGGAACTGAGCGAGCCTGAAATACTCAGTGATGAGGAACTTATGGCAGAGCGTGAGAGGCTTCACGAAGTCTATGAAGGCAATATTGACGACGAAACTACGGAGGACTAAGCATAATGGCAGAGATTACAGCTGCAAAGGTTAAGGAACTGCGCGAACGTACCGGTTCAGGCATGATGGACTGCAAGAAGGCTCTTGCTGAGACCGGCGGAGACATGGAGAAGGCTATAGATTATCTCCGTGAGAAGGGACTCGCTAAGGCGGCCAAGAAGGCAGAGAGAACAGCAAGCGACGGCAAGGTGTTTCATATTCTCAGTGATGACGGCGCGCTCGGCGTAATGATTGAGCTGAACAGTGAGACAGATTTTGTGGCGAAGACTGATGAATTTATTGATCTCGGAACAAAGATTGCTGCCCAGCTCACTCACAGCAATTACAGCGACGTTACTGCACTGCTTGAGAGCAAGCACGAGTCCGGAAGCAGCATTCAGGAACTTATCACGGCAATAATAGCTAAACTAGGCGAAAATATCGTCCTGAAGCGTTTTGCACGTTATGATTCAGGGGCAGGAAGCATCTTCCACTACATACACAGCAACAACAAGGTAGGCTCGCTGCTTGAGCTTGACGCAGAGAATGCCGGCGTGAAGAGTTCTGCGGAGTTCAAGGAGCTTGGCCACGAAATATGTATGCAGATTGCGGCGGCTAACCCGTCATACCTTGTCCCTGAAGACGTGCCTGAAGACGTGCTTGACCGCGAAAGGGCCGTGTACCGTCAGCAGCTGCTTGATGAGGGCAAACCTGCCGACAAGATCGAGAAGATCATACCCGGCAAGCTCAGGAAGTATTACGAGACAAGCTGCCTGATGGAGCAGGAATATATACGCGATACGGACAAGAAGGTTAAGGAGCTTATAGCAGAAGTCGGGAAGAAACTCGGCACAAAGATTACGATTAAACGCTTTGAACGTTTTGCTATAGGCGAGTAGCAAGAGATTATGACTAGTCCCCAGTGTGAAAAATATTTTGCGCTGGGGAATTTTTTACATTGAAACCATGCCTAAGTATAAAAGAATATTATTGAAGTTTTCCGGTGAAGTCCTTGCAGGAGAAAAGCATACAGGCTTAGACTTCAGGACAGTGCGGGATTTTGCGGCAGACCTGAAACGGATTCATGATGCAGGGATTGAGCTTTCTATGGTGATAGGCGGAGGCAACATGATTCGCGGACGTGATGCACTCGATTACGGGCTTGAACGTGTGCAGATTGACGCTATAGGAATGCTCGGAACTGTCATGAATGCCCTTGCGCTTAAAGCGGCACTGGGTAATATAGGTGTGCCCGCGCAGGTGCTTTCTGCCGTAGGAATGCCTCCCATTGCGGAACTCTACAGCAGGGAGAAGGCTATAGACCTGCTGAAGTCCGGCCATGTCGTGATATTCGGTGCGGGGACAGGACACCCGTTTTTCTCGACGGATACTGCTGCGGCATTGAGGGCATCGGAATTGGGGCTTGACTGCGTGGTCAAGGGTACGAAGGTAAACGGGATATACGACAGGGATCCGGCGAAATTCCCGGACGCAAAATACATTCCGGAACTGACTTACAGCGAGGCCATAGCGAAAAATATTGCGGTGATGGATACGGCGGCTTTTGCGATCTGCCGTGAGAATAATGTGCCTGTCTGGGTCTTGAGCATTCAGGATTCTGATTGGGTGAAGAATATAATTGAAGGTGCACAAACCGGTACAATAGTGAAGGAGGACTAACACACAATGCCGAATGACGAGCTTGGAACTTTACGCAGTAATATGGACAAGGCAATAGCGTTTTTACAGAGCGAATATTTATCGATAAGAACCGGGCGCGCCCATCCCGGCCTTGTGAGTGATATAAAGGTCGATTACTACGGGACACCCACACCGATAAAGAGTCTAGCGAACGTAACGATACCAGAAAGCCGCTCAATCCAGATAGCCCCATTCGACAAATCTACGCTCAAAGCAATGGAGAAGGCCATACTTGCCGCGAATATCGGCATGACTCCCCAGAGCGACGGAACAGTTATACGCATGACCCTGCCGGAACTCACGAAGGCCAGACGTGTTGAGCTGACGAAACTTCTTGCGCGCAAGGCAGAAGAGTCCAAAGTCGTAATCAGGAACTACAGGCGCGACACGATAGAGGTACTCAAGAAGCAGGAGAAGGCTTCAGAGATCACGGAGGATGACCTCAAGAAGCTGACGAAAGATGTTCAGGATATTACGGACAGCTACATAAAGAAGGTTGACGAGGTCTACAAGGTGAAGGAAAAAGAGGTGCTTGAGGATTAGCCAGAATTTTATGATACCTGAGCCGTTTAACAGGCTTAATGATGCGTACTTCAAATATATTATGGCATCCCCTGAACGTAAGCATATAACTATAGCGTTCTTAAATGCTGTATTGAATCATATGCGTATTGAAGGTGAAAAGCCTAAAGTTATTGAAGATATAGCGTTCCTTGATCGTGAAGCAATTCCTGAGCAGGAAAAAGCTAAAGGTGTTAGGTTTGATATTCTTGCACGTTCAAAAGACGGCAGGAGATTTCATATTGAGCTTCAGAATATCAAAGAACCTTTTTTCTTCAAACGCAGTTTTTTCTATGCTGCCTATGATTATGTTGCACAGCTTGAGCGCGGTCAACAATATGACGCTCTTGAACCTGTAATATTTATCGGGATTATGAATTTTACGCTCATAGGCACAAAGAAAAATCCAGAAGACTGGTACAGCCTTCACAGACTTGTGAATGTCAAGACTCAAAAGGCAGATTTCCTTGATATTGAGTTTCATATGATAGAATTGCCGCTTCTCAGGTATTATCTCAGCGAGAATAATTCAAAACCGGAAGATGCGCTTGAGGAGTTTTTATGTTATTTCGGCAATATTGGAGATGAGCGTTTCCTGGAAGAAATTTCCGGACGTAATATCAATATACAAGAGATACGAACCTTTGAACGCCTGTACAGGAGTGATTCTGTAATCATAAGCAACTATTTCTTCAACGAACGGGCAAAAACTGATATGAAATTCACCCTTGAATATGAGAGGCGTGAAGGCCGTGAAGAAGGCCGGGCAGAGGGGCTTGCAGAGGCTCAAAAGGAAGCCGCAAAAAATCTCCGTTCACAGGGAATATTAACTGATGAACAGATTGCAGAGGCTCTCAACATGCCCGTTGAAACAGTCAAAGCACTATAAGGAGGTACACACAAGTAACATGGAAGAAAGAAGCCAGTATGATTCACCAGCATACACAACATTCAAGATGAAGCTGAAGAGGTTAATCGGAATTGACCTCAGCTCATACAAGGAACAGATACACAGACGGACTCATGAATTAATGTCGCGCTGGGGCTGCAAGACCTATGACGACTATTACGACATGATGAAGAATGACGAAAAGAAGCTACGCGAATTCCTTGACCACCTGACCATTAACGTATCGGAATTTTTCCGCAACAAGGAACAGTGGCTCAAGCTCCGTGATGTTCTTATTCCGGAACTCATCAAGAAGCGCGGGACAAAACGCCTCAAACTCTGGAGCGCAGGGTGTGCAACAGGCGAGGAGCCGTACTCACTCGCAATACTCTCGGCAGTATGCGGGCTGGACGCTATGACTCCCGTTCTTGCTGTAGACGTGGATCAGGGGGCAATCGCAACAGCGCAGAAGGCCAGCTACAGGAAGGCACAGCTCCTGAACGTCCCGAAGGAATACATCAGCAAATACTTCACGACAAAAGACGGCGGCGAAACTTACGACGTAAACCCGGACATCAAGCGCAGGGTAACATTCAAGCGCATGAATATGATTGATGATCCTTTCGGGGCAAATTTCGACATAATATTATGCCGCAATGTTGTAATCTACTTCACGGCAGACACTAAGGACAAGCTGTATAATAAGTTCTTTGACGCGCTTGCACCGGGAGGGTATTTCCTTGTAGGCTCAACGGAACAGATATTCGGCTATCAGAAAATGGGCTTTGAGTCCGCTGGCCCGTTCCTGTATACCCGCAAATAACACGTTCGCACAAAGTCAGGAGGGATCTGGCATGTATGAATTTGCGCTGACCAATACCGTGAACAATGCAGTGCAGAAATTATGCCTTAATGCGGGCTGGAGCAAGATACACCGCGTAATGGTCAGAGTCGGCGGAATGCGCAAGGTCAACCCTGAACTGATGTCGTTCATATTCTCTGCAATCACGAAGGATACTCCGGCAGAAGGCGCAATACTCTCTGTAATGATCGTTCCGCCAACATTTTACTGTTATGCGTGCGGCAGGAGGGGTTACAGGGAAGATACAGAGTTCCAGTGTCCTTCGTGCGGAAGCAGAAACGTGCAGTTATTGTCAGGGCTTGAACTTTCACTGGAAGTCCTTGAAGTAGAAGGTAATCCGTTTAGAGATGAATAACGAAAGCAAAAACATACTGCTTCAGCTCTCATCACGCCAGCAGGAAGCAGTGAAATATATTGACGGGCCTTTGCTGGTTCTTGCTGGTGCAGGGAGCGGCAAGACCCGTGTTTTGACGCATAAAATAGCGTGGCTCATCGCGGAAGGCGAAGCATACCCTGAAGGCATTACGGCTGTAACCTTCACCAACAAGGCGGCCGGGGAAATGCGCGCAAGGATAAATACTCTCGTACCCGGAAAGAGTGCGGCAAGAGTCCAGGCAGGAACGTTTCACGGCTGGGGCTTGAAGTTCCTCATGCGCAGGTCAAGAACAGTGCGTGATATGTTCGGGATTAACGGCCTGACTGTCATTGACCGTGCAGACTGCCGGGCATTGATGCAGGACATCATGAAGGAGCTGAAATTCCCGGAAAAAGAATCATCACCTGCACAGGCTCTTGAGATGATTTCACGGGACTATATGAGATGGTCGCCCATTCCGCATGAGTCAGACTTGGACGGGAATTATTACAGGCTCGCTAAAGAGTACAGGAAAAGATTACGTGAAAGCAATTCCGTAGATTTCGATGATTTAATCATTATGCCGCTGGAGATCATGAAGCAGAATCCCGAAGTAAGGCGGCAGGAACAGGACAGCATACAGTGGCTTTTAGTCGATGAGTATCAGGACGTGAATAAATCGCAGTATCATCTTCTGCGCTACTTGGCCGGAGATAACTGCACCATTAATGTTGTCGGGGATCCTGACCAGTCCATTTACGGCTGGAGGGGCGCGGAGATCGGAATGATTCTGAACTTCACGAATGATTTTGACGGAGCAAAGACGATAATACTAGACGAGAATTACCGCTCAACCGGGAATATTCTCACGGCCTCCAACGCATTAATACGCAACAACGTATCACGCCTCAAGAAAGACCTTCACACGTCAAGGGGCACGGGCGAGAAGATATATACGCTGCTTGCACAGAGCGACTTTCAGGAGGCAGATTTTATCGTGCAGGAGATAGAGAGACTCCGGAAGGTGTATCACTACGATTACAGCAACATAGCCATACTTTACCGGCAGAACGCAATGAGCCGCGTATATGAACAGAAATTCCTGGAGGAGCAGATACCCTACAGGATCATTCGGGGCGTGTCGTTCTATGACCGCATGGAAGTCCGGGACGTTCTTGCACTCTTGAAGCTGGCATTGAACCCGTTGGACCGTGCATCAATGGAACGTGCTGCAGGTTTCGCCGTAAAGGGCATGGGGCCCAAGAGGCGTGCGGACTTTGAGGCATGGCTTCACGCACAGGAGGAGGAAGACCCCGCAAAACTCTGGAGCGCAGTAGCCGGGGGTGCATGGAACGTCAAAGGTGCTCTCGGTGAGGCAGTGAAGAATTTTGCGACTCACATGTGCGCCATTGCAGGACTCGCAGGAGAGGGAATACGCCCGGCAGTAGATTATGTTCTTGAGGATATGCACTATGAGGAGTTCCTGAAGCTCAGAGACCCGGAGACCAGCAAGGACAGGTTAGAGAACGTTCGGGAGCTGAAATCAATAGTGCCTGACGGGAATCTGAATGAGACTCTTGCAGAAGCGGCACTGTTTACCGACGCTGACACTTCAGACGGTGAAGAAGAAAGCGCGGTAGGTCTCCTTACTCTTCACGCATCGAAAGGGCTTGAATTTCCTGTTGTATTCATTGTGGGGCTTGAGGAGGACGTGTTCCCTACATCACACGCAAAGGACAATCCCGACGAGCTTGAAGAGGAACGCAGGTTATGTTATGTCGGCATGACCCGTGCAGAGGAAAGATTATATCTCACGGCCTCAAGGTCAAGAAGGCTTTACGGCGGAATCATCGAGAAGGGATTTTCACGCTTCCTGTTCGAGATTCCTGACGACTGCAAGAAAACGGATGACAGAGGCTCGCGCAGGGAAAATATTTTCTCGACGTACAGGCACGAAAGAAAGCGCAATTATGGCGGTTACGGCGGTTACGGGAGATATAGGGGCTGGTAAGTCCACTGCGGCAAAACTGTTAGCCCGTATGTTAGGTTGTGAACGTCTTGACGCAGACATTACAGCACAGGCATTATGGGAACGCCCGGACATAAAAGCTCAGGCAGTCAGGAGGTGGGGCAGTGATATTCTTGACGTGTCGGGAAATATCATCAGGTCAGAAGCAGCACGGCATATCTTCAGCAGCAGGACTGAATATGACTTCTGCAATGCCCTGCTTCACCCTCCCGTTATGCTTGAGCTTCGGGAACGTTCCCGGAATCTTGATGCTGTGGTGGTTGAGATTCCGTTATTGCCGGAAGTCGGGCGGCCTGAATGGGTTGATACGGTGATTTACGTTACGGCAGGTTTTGGCGTGAGGGCGGAAAGGTGCAGGATTCAGCGCGGATGGAGTCGTGATGAACTGATGAGGCGTGAGAGTTTTCTGCTCCCTTATGACGAGCGTATCAGCATCAGCAGTCATATTATCTGCAATGAAGGCAGTGTATCAGAACTAGAAAGACAGACAGGAGAAATAATCAATGAGTACAAATGAAGTTCCGGAGAGAAAGAATATACCAGAAAAAGACAAATGGAATCTTGAAGCGATATATCAATCATTCGATGAATGGCAGAAAGCATTTAATGACACTCAGGCCAAGATTGAAGCCCTGAAGGATTATGCGGGGAAACTAGGCGACGGGTCAAAAGTCCTGCTGTCGTTCATCAGGGACGATGAAGCAGTATCGCTTGAACTCAACAAACTTTACGTATATGCAAACATGAAGAGTCATGAAGACCTCAGAGAAACAAAGCCTATGGAGCTTGCCGGGCTTGCTGAGAGTCTTTTAGTGAAATATTCTGCGGCAGTGGCATTCTTTGAGCCGGAAATTTTAGCCCTTCCGCACGAATACATCAATGACTGCATAAAGAATGAACACGAACTTACGCGCTATGAATTCTTTTTCCGCAAATTACTGCGCGAGCGCGAGCATATTCTCCCGCATGAACAGGAAGTGCTTTTAGCCCAGGCCGGAGAACTTACGGCAGTCCCGGAGAATGCTTTTACCCTTCTGACTGATGCCGATATGAAGTTTCCCGACATCACCGACGAGAACGGAGAAGTTACGGAACTCACCGAAGAGAGATGGTACAGGTTCAGCCGTAGCAGAAGCAGGGACGTGCGCAGGTCTGCCTTCATGGGGATATACGGGACATACGCGAAATACAGGAACGCAATAGCCGCGCTTTATGCCGGGTCAGTGAAGGGTGATATATTCTACTCACGCGCAAGGAAGTATTCCAGCTCTCTGGATATGGCACTGTTCGGCGAGAATGTACCGGAAGAGGTATACAGCAACGTTGTAGAGACGGCAAAAACATATTCGCCCAAACTAATGCACAGGCTTGTAGCTCTCCGCAAAAAGATTCTCGGCCTCAATGATTTTCACTTCTACGATCTCAACGTCCCTGTGTCGGAAGAGCCTAAAGGCCGCATAGAGTTTCCTGAAGCCGTAGATATGGCACTAAAGGCACTCGCGCCATTGGGGGAAGATTACCTTTCCGCGTTCCGTGAGGGCGTTGCGTCGGGATGGATCGACATATACGAGAACAAAGGCAAGCGCAAGGGGGCATATTCATGGGGGGCTTACGGCACTAACCCGTATGTGCTGCTGAACTATGACGGGACTCTCCATGACGTGTTTACGCTGGTTCATGAGATGGGGCACAGCCTGCACAGCTACTATTCCCGGAAGAATCAGCCGCAGGTATACGCCGATTACACTATACTGCTTGCTGAAGTCGCCTCAACCACAAATGAAGCGTTGCTGCTTGAATATATGCTGAAGAATACGGATAATCCTGAACACAAAAAATGGCTGTTGAATTATTATTATGACATGGTGCGCACAACGTTCTTCCGTCAGGCAATGTTTGCGGACTTTGAGCGCGAGACTCATTCATACGCTGAATCAGGGGGAATCCTTACGCCGGACTATATGTGCGGTTTATGGGCAAAACTCAATGAGCAGTGTTACGGGCCGGATATGGTGATTGATGACGAGCTTAAAGCTGAGTGGGCAAGGATCCCGCATTTCTATTCGGCATTCTACGTCTACAAGTACGTTACAGGATTCACGGCGGCTTGTTCGTTCTCTTCGGCAATACTGAATCACGAGGAAGGCGCGGTAGAAAGATACTTGAAGTTCTTGCAGAGCGGAGGAAGTGATTACAGCCTCAATATTTTGCGCAGGGCCGGTGTTGACCTGACTAGCACAGAACCTTTTGAACGCACCATGAAACTATTTGAAGCCAGACTCAATGAAGGGCTTGATGTGTGGGGTGAATAACGAATAAATGATTAAGCTGATAGCTTTTGACTTGGATAACACGCTGCTGAACACAAAGAAGGAAGTTACTCCTGCCACCTTTGAGGCACTTGACAGGGCGGCAAAGATGGGTATTGAAATTGTCCCTGCAACGGGCAGATTCTGGAGCGCAGTGCCTGAATGCGTGAGGAGCATGAAGTTCATACATTACGCCATAACCCTTAACGGTGCAGAGATATTCAACGTCAGGAACTCAAAGGTTCTCGCAAAGTTTGAGATTCCTTTAGAGCGTGCGCTGACTATAGCGAGGGTTCTTGATGATCTGCCTGTGATATATGACTGCATTGCGGGAGGACGGAGCTTCATCAAGAAAGAATTTCACGAGAGAGTTGCTGAATTTTCGCTCGGTGAATGGCAGTTAAAGATGCTTCGGGATTTGAGAACACCTGTTGATGATCTGTACGCACTTCTGAGGAATAAGAATATTGACGTGCAGAAGATGCAGTTCTTCACGCTTGATACGAGACTGCGTGAAAATCTGCTGAAGTCTTTGCCTTTCGTATTCCCTAAGAACCTGTTCACAACGTCAGTCCCGAACAACGTAGAAATAAACGACATAAACGCGAACAAGGGGAATGCTTTAAGGTTTCTGGCCAGGCATGTCGGCATAGGTGAAGATGAAACGCTTGCATTCGGGGACGGGCTGAATGATATTCACATGCTCCGTGCGGCAGGTATAGGCGTTGCTATGGAGAATGCTGAAGACAGCGTGAAAGCCGCCGCAGATTACGTTACCGCCTCATGCGATGATGACGGGGTAGCTGAAGGGATAAAGAGATTTTGCTTCAGTCAGCCGCAGTAATATTCCTGTGCGTTATCGCCGAGCATTCATGCCGGTATATCTTCCGTGAACTCACAGATACAGCCTGTAATCCCGGTGCAGCTTTCGGACTTTTCGGGGACGTGCCGGGATTCACTCTGTGGCTGTCTGCCGGTGCATTTGCTGTTATTGTTGGTGTGATTGCTTTCGGGAAAATGAACCGGTCCGCGCGTTTCGGACTTGCTGTCATGGCCGGGGGTGCGCTGTCGAATCTGCTGGAGAGAATTTTTATCGGCTATGTTATTGACTGGATACCAGTACCCTTTATGGATTTGTACTTCAACCTTGCCGACGTTGAAATTTCGATAGGAGCATTAATTACGTTCATTTCCTGCATGTAGCACAAAAAAACTCCCCTGCGGAAAATCACAAGGGAGCAGTTATTTTCATCTTACTTCATCAGATCCGCTAACGTTATGCCGTCAAAGAAATCTGTAATCATATTGCCTAGCTTCTGCCACATAGGAAGCGTCCTGCAGGTCTCTGCCCTTTTGCACTGGTTGGGATCGCAAGTCAGGCACGCAACCGGTGCAAGCTCCTCATCCATAGCAGTAAGTATATCGCTCACCCGGTACTCTTCCGGGGAACGTCCCAGCCTGTAGCCTCCGCCTTTGCCGTGCTGTGTGTCTACGAACTTGCTGCGCGACAGTGAAGCCATGAGCCGTTCAGCATACTTCTGCGACACTTCCTGCCTGTCTGCAAGCTCCTTAGTGGTGATGAAGCCTTCTTCGCCCTGATTCTCCGCTAGGTCAACCATAAAGCGCAGGGCATATCTTCCCCGTGTTGATATGAGCATGACTACTTCACAGCCTCAAAGCCGTGCTCAAGGTCAGCGATAATATCGTCAATATGTTCTGTTCCGATCGAAAGCCTTACAGTTGCCGGGGAGATTCCGCAGGCCCGTAATTCTTCCTCGTCTAGCTGTGAATGCGTTGTTGATGCCGGGTGAATGACGAGCGATTTTACGTCAGCAACATTCGCCAGCAGTGAGAACAGTTGAAGGCTCTCGGTAAATTTCTTGGCCGTGTCCGCAGTACCCTTGATTTCAAACGTGAATATAGATGCTCCGCCGTTCGGGAAATACTTATTATAGAGTTCTTTCTGTCTTCCTGTCTGTAATGACGGGTGATTGACGCTCGCAACCTGCGGATGATTCTTCAGGTATTCCACAACCTTTAGCGCGTTCTCTACGTGGCGTTCAACCCTGAGCGATAATGTCTCCAGCCCCTGAATGAACAGGAACGAGTTGAACGGGGACAAGCAAGCTCCCTGATCCCGCATAAGAGTTGTGCGCAGTTTGATGATGTATGCGAGATTCCCTACAGCCTGCGTGAAGACTACGCCGTGATATGACGGGTTAGGCTTCGACAGTCCCGGGAATTTGTCGTTCTGCGCCCAGTCGAAATTGCCGCCGTCAACTACAACGCCTCCCATAACAGAACCATGACCGCCGATGAATTTTGTTGCTGAATGCACAACTATATCTGCGCCGTGTTCTATCGGGCGGAGAAGATACGGTGTAGCGAACGTGTTATCGACGATGAACGGGACTCCGTGCTTGTGCGCAATATCAGCGATCGCTTCAAGGTCTACAACGTCGGAATTAGGGTTGCCGAGCGTCTCAGAGTACAGTAATTTTGTGTTGGGCTTTATGGCTTTCCCGAAGTTCTCCGGGTTTGAGGGGTCAACAAAAGTAACGTCTAATCCCTGCTCCTTGAGTGTGTGCAGGAACAGGTTATACGTGCCGCCGTAAAGATTCACGGAAGATACGATATGATCTCCTGCCGTTGCAATGTTCTGGATCGCGTATGTTATCGCCGCAGAGCCTGAAGCCGTAGCCAGTGCCGCCGCTCCTCCCTCAAGTGCCGCTATTCTCTTCTCGAACACGTCATTTGTCGGGTTCATGAGTCTGGTATAGATATTGCCGGGGACTGTGAGTCCGAATCTTCCTGCGGCCGTTGCTGAATCCTTGAAGACGTACGATGTTGTTGCGTAAATAGGTACTGCCCTTGCGTCAGTTGAAGGGTCTGCACTCTCCTGCCCTACATGAAGCTGCAAGGTCTCGAATTTGTATTTGTTACTGCTCATTGTGCTGATGTCCTTTCTGTTCGTATTGCTTTTCTGCTTTGATGCCTGTGAAGTATCGGGTGATTTCTGCGCGAATAACTTTCCCAGAAAACTGAATATCCCCATGCGATAACCTACCTTTTGAGTGTGAATGATTTAACGGAAAAAATTTTACACGCATAAAAATTACTGTCAAGCAATCACATATCGCCGTTACTTATTGAAGCAAATAGTTTTATCGTATCCCTTAGGAAGATATTTGTACGTGAGGATATAGAGTGCACTGCTGAGTCTGTTCAGGATATGAATTATCCTGCCGGGGTCATAATCACCGAAAGCCCTGCAGGCGGACAGCTCGGCTTCGCGCACCAGTGTACGCAGAAGGTTTATTTCTGCCGCATCTCGTTTCATGTCCCTGTGAGGCATTATGTGATCCATGTCGTAATATTTCTTCGGGTTATGGGAGCGCGTATGTATCTCGTCCTCATGAAGCCCCCACAAAACCAGTTCACCGAAATTTTCGCCTTTCACCTCACACTTCAGGAGTCTGGTTATGACCTCGCGCACTTCTTCAAGGTCATCTATGAGGTGATGATTCAGTGAATGAGCCTGTATCAGTATTATTCTTGCGTTGAGTTCGTCCAGCCTTCCGCGCAGTTCTATTCTGGGGTCTGCCTTGCTTATAGTCTCATGTGCATTAAGGTTAGTGCGTATCATTCAGCTATGCTCCCAGCGTTGCAACCATTACGGCCTTTATTGTATGCATTCTGTTTTCTGCCTCATCGAATACCTTTGAGCGTTCAGACTCAAACACTTCTTCCGTAACCTCCGCGCCTTTCACCGCAGGCAGGCAGTGAAGGAATATAGCTGTGTCCTTTCCTGTTGCATTCATGATGTCCGTATTGACCTGCCAGCCTCCTAGAAGCGCATAACGTTCTTCCTTGAGTGCCTCCTCGCCCATAGAGACCCAAACGTCAGTATATACAGCGTCCGCGCCTTTCACGGCCTCTTTAGGGTCATTGATGACAGTAATCGTTGAGTGTTTTGCTATGTCCCTGCATTTTGCGAGAAGGGATTTATCCGGTTCAAGCTCTTTCGGCGAACTCACAACGTAATCTATTCCCATCTTTGCACACCCTATCATCAGTGCATTGCTCATGTTGTTGCGTCCGTCTCCTAGATATACGAGCTTCAAGCTGCGCAATCTCCCGAAGTTCTCACGCAGTGTCAGGAAGTCCGCAAGCACCTGCGTGGGGTGATCTGTGTCTGTGAGTCCGTTCCAGACAGGCACACCGGAATATTGCGCAAGTTCCTCCACTACCTTCTGGCTGAAGCCGCGAAACTCTATGCCGTCAAACATGCGGCCTAATACCCTTGCAGTGTCTTTCACGTCTTCCTTTGAGCCGAGCTGAATATCATTCTTGTTGAGGTATTCGGGGAATGCTCCCTCATCGTTGCAGGCTACGGTGAATGCACAGCGGGTACGTGTTGATGACTTCTCGAAAAGCAGTGCTATGTTCTTTCCGGCTAAGGTGTTTCCGCGTATTCCGGCGCGCTTCTTGGCCTTGAGGTCTGCTGAAAGGTTGAGCAGGTAATTGATTTCGTCGGGGGTGAAGTCCATTAGGGTAAGAAAGCTCCTGCCCCTGAGATTTACTGACATGATTTAACCTCCTGA
>CAJOES010000019.1 GCA_905233455.1 uncultured Synergistales bacterium
CAAAGGGCTTCCTCCAAGACCTATTTGCGTGCCGGGCATGGCGGCATGGGAGGCGGCTTTTGATCCTGAAGACAACGATTACCTGTATTATGTTGCGGACAAGAGAGGGTTTCATCAGTTCTCGAAAACATACAGCGATCACGTAAAAAGCATTAGGCAGATACGTTCTGAAAAATAGCAGGGAGGTATAGACGTGGGCAGAAAACGGCAGGGTAACAAAGGAAGCTGGGCAGAATTGATTCTGTTTGTGCTGATGATTTTATGCGTGTATTTCATTATGGCATTATTCGACAGCTCTTTTACCGGGGACAGCGGACGGGAATGGGGAAAATATCTGCGCGGGAACTGGGGCGGTGCGATTATAGTTCTTCTGCTCTTCTGGCTGTATCTGTGCATCGCAAAGCTGCTGAAACTGCGCATACCCCGTCTTCCCCGTCAGGTGCTCGGAACGATTCAGCTCTACATATCTTTTGCGTTCATGCTTGGCCTGCTGAAAGAGACAGGCTGGGAGTCTGAATGGACACTGTTTTTGCCGGGAAGTTTCGGTCAGGGTATTGCACATTTCTTCGTGCTGAACATAGGGACATTCATTACCCTGCTGTTAGTGATCGGCTCGTTCATTCTGTCAGCATATCTCTACGGCTCAAGGATATTGCAGTTCTCCCTTCCGTCAGCTCCCAGAATCAGACCGAAGCAGGACACTGAAAGACCCCGCAGGACACGGAGGACTCCGCGCAGGCGTGATGACTCGTATTCGAATCACAGGCCGGAAAATATTCTGTTCATGAATAATATTCCCGTCCCGACACTGAAGCCCGCAGAATATGATGAAGATGATTATGACGGTATGCAGATCGCAAGCAGTGAAAAGATGCTTTCTGCTTTCGACAGGACATTAGAGACACTTCCGCCTCCCCAGCTCAAGCCGTATGAAGAAGAATATGATGAACCTGTACAGCCATCAAAGCCTGTTGCAGAAGAAAGCGCGATAGATATAATCGACAATGCCCTTGCACTTATAGATTCAGCCGTTCCCGACATTCAGGACACGAAGAAAAAGCCTGTGCCCCAGAAAGAACAGAAACGCACAAGACGCAGGCCGTTACAGCCCGTAACACTTCCGGAAGAACCGCAGGATAATACGAACTACAGCACTAGCATTACGGAGACGGCAGAAAATGAGCCTGTATTCCCTCCGCCGCTTGACCTTTTCGGGTCTGCCTCAAAGCCGGTGAAAGAGAAAGACAGCAAAGAAACCTTGAAGATGACGGAGAAGCAGGGCAAAGCAATAATCCTTACGCTGAAGAATTTTGGCATAAGCGCATCTGTTGCAGGGACTTCTTCAGGGCCGTCGGTGATTCAGTATCAGCTTGAGCTTGCCCCCGGCACAAAGGTGAGCAGAATATCAGGACTCGGTGAGGAGCTTGCTATGGCTCTTGCTGTTACGTCGGTAAGGATTGAGGCCCCGATACTGGGAACGCATTACGTTGGCGTTGAACTCCCGGTGCAGGAGCGCAGAACCGTAACGTTCCGGGACATTCTGGAGTCTCATGAATTCGAGGACAGCACGGCACGTCTTCCACTGCCTTTAGGCGCACAGATTGACGGCAGAATATTGGTGCAGGGTCTTGAAGTCATGCCTCACATGATCGTTGCAGGCAGCAGCGGTTCAGGCAAAAGCACATTCCTCAATTCGTGCATACTCAGTATGTGTTCGGTGAGGAGGCCGGAAGAACTGAAACTGATTCTGATTGATCCCGGGCATGTTGAGTTTGCCGTGTATGAGGGACTCCCGCATCTTCTCTCTGCTCCGGTGAATGATGCTGAAGGCGCGCTGAAGGCTCTGCAGTGGGCTTATGCGGAGATGGAAGAAAGAACGTCGAATTTTGCCCGCTCAAAGGTGAGGAACTTGGCCGCGTATAACCGCAAACTGCCGAAGGAAGAAAGACTGCCGGAGATAGTTATAGTGATTGAGGAGCTTGCTGACCTGATATATTCTGAGGAGATAGAAAGCGTTATAGTCCGTCTCGCTCCTAAGTCCGGGCCTGCAGGAATATATATGATTCTCGCAACGCAAAGGCCGTCCCCTGATGTAGTTACTACGCTGGTGAAGTCTAATATTCCTGCCCGTGCGGCATTCACGCTGTCATCACCGGCAGACTCAAAGAACATGATAAACATTCCTGACGCTTCAGAACTTACGGGAAAGGGCGATATGCTGTTCAGGAACACAAGCACTCCCCAGCCCGTAAGACTTCAGACGGCATATATCGAGGAAGAAAGAATTTCAGATTTTGTTGATTACATGTGCAGTAACCTTGAAGCCCCTGAATTACTGCAATTTTAGTTCATGCTAGAATAGCAGTAATTTTTTTCGCGGGGTGAAAATTTTTCCCATGATAAAGAATATAAAGCGCGTTCATCTTCTGGGCTTAGGCGGTGCGGGCATGAGTGCGCTTGCAAAGTTATTGAAGGCTGACGGCTTAGACGTAACCGGATGCGACATAAAGACACCGTATTACGACACCGGGGACATTCCTTGCATGATCGGGCATTCTCCGGAACATATAGACTCATTCAGGCCGGAAGCATTAATTCTCAGCAGTGCAGTACGCCGTGATAATCCTGAAGTGGTATATGCCCAGGAACACGGCATAGAGATATTTTCACGCGCTCAGGCTTTGAGCTGGCTGTTCAACCGTTCATATGGCATAGGCATAGCAGGCGCGCACGGCAAGACAACTACAACATCAATGACAGGGCTGATCTTCCTGAAAGCAGGACTGAATCCCACCATATATGTTGGTGCTAACGTTCCGGACATAGGAAGCAACGCAACAGCAGGAGGCCCGCATTTCATCGCAGAACTTGACGAGAGCGACGGGACATTTGAGCTGTTTCATCCCGACATAGCCATAATCACGAATGCAGACTGGGATCACGTCGACCATTACGCAACCCGTGATGACGTTATCGCCGCATTCACGCGTTACGCTGACGGGCGCAAGGACGGCGGTACTCTCATCATGTGCGCTGAGGACGACGGAACTTCGCGTGTCTTCAAGATGTGCAGCAAGACTCACGGAAAGATTGTGCGTTACGGCTGGGGCAAAGGCTTTGACTGGGGAGCGTATGACCTTCAGCCGAATCCCGGCGGGGGAATATCATTCACTGTCTCGCATGACGGCTTCAGGCTCGGCAGGGTATCGCTTACGGTCTCCGGCGAACACAACGTGCTGAACTCGCTTGCGGCCATCAGTGCGGCAGAAATTTGCGGTGTAGGCTTCAAGGACTCTGCGGAGATTCTTCATGGCTTTCACGGCTCGGAACGGCGTATGCAGGTCAAGGGCGAGCGTGATGGAGTCTTGGTGATGGACGATTACGCGCACCACCCTTCAGAGATACGTGCAACATTAAGGGCGGTAAGGAGCATTTATCCCGGCAGAAGACTTGTAGTGATATACCAGCCTCACAGGTTCTCGCGTACTGCAATGTTTGCGGGGGATATAGCGGAGGCTTTGAGGCTTGCGGACAAAATATTTCTGCTTCCCGTGTATTCTGCAGGAGAAAAGGCACTTGAGCATTCATCGTCTGATGAGATAATCTCTCACAGCAAAGGCAGCATTCAGGCAGTGAGTTTCGATGATGCACCCGATTCACTGAAAGAAACTTTAACGGCAGGAGATATTTTTCTGACGATGGGCGCGGGGGATGTCTACCTGCTTGGAGAAAACTTTTTGAATATGAATTAAATTCTTTAGGGTATAATTACCAGAAAATTTATCAGGGATTTATTGAGTTGCGTAATGTTGATTAATCGTTTGCTTGCTGCTTTGCCTGACACAATCATAAAACAAAATATGCCGTTGTCCCCTATGTGCACGCTGAAAGTTGGAGGAGAGGCAGAAATTTTCACTGCACCTGCTTCAATAGAGGACATGAGGATATTATTTGAACTCGTTATGCGTGAAGGCTGTCCCTTCTATGTGCTTGGAGGGGGCAGCAATGTTTTATTCCCCGACGGACTCATCAAGGGCGTAGTGATCTCCACCATGAACCTGCACAAAACAGAATGGCGCACAAATCTCACGGTTGATGTTGATGCCGGCGTGAAACTTCCTGCACTCATGAAGGATATTCGGGAGCGCGGGCTTGCAGGCATGGAGTTCGCGGCAGGGATTCCCGGCACTGTCGGCGGTGCAATAGCGGGCAATGCAGGGGCAGGAGGGCACGGCGTGTGTGAACTGGCAGATTACGTTCTGACCGCAGAACCTGACGGTACGGTAAGGACATGGAACAGCAACGACATAGATTATTCCTACCGCAAATGCTCATTATCTGACGGAAGGCGCGTGATACTTTCTGCACGTATGACCTTCAGGACGGCAAACCCTAAAGACGAAGAGGTGTTAGCGAGCTATCTTTTGCGGAGGGGGACTCAGCCTCACGGGTTGAGCAATGCTGGCTGTACGTTCAAGAATCCTGAAGGCAGTTCTGCCGGGAAACTTCTCGACGAATGCGGGTGCAAGGGGATTAGTGTCGGTGATGCGGTTGTGTCTGACATTCACGCAAATTTTATCCTGAACCGCGGCAGTGCTGCGGCTTCAGACGTTCTGGAGCTGATACGCATTTGTGCCGGAAGAGTATATGACAGCACGGGGATTAGGCTTGAACCTGAGATCAAAATATTTTCTCCGGGCTTTTGCGTATAGTGATCCGTTGTGCGTTCCTTCAGGAAAAGACTTTATTTGATTGCGGTTATTGCAGGCTGTATTATGTATATAGCAGAGTATAGATACTGGTTTGCGCTTCATGATTACAGGATAGAAGCTCAGTCGCAGGAACTTGAAGCAAGGCTGTGGGAAGTTTTTCCGAAAAGATGCCTTTCTTTCTGGCCGTATTTCATGAAGGACAGGAACGGCATGAAGGATTTTCTTGAACGTGATATGCCTGTTGCAGTAGATACGGAGATGAAGAAGCTCGGAAGATTCACCACCACAATAAACTGGCTCAAGGCTTGGGTTAAAGTTGAGTGGCGCGGAAAAATATGGTGCATTTCCCGTGACGGCAGAATGTGGCAGTATGAACCCGGAAGGCCTGTAGATGATGAGGCCGGGCGCATAGTCTGGAAGATTCCGGAAGAGGGCAACATTCAGGAGGGAGCAAACGTTCAGCCGCCTATGTTCGGGGTATTCAGGTCTCCGATCTCGACTGAGGTTATAGCGTCGTTTCTGGACGACTTCAGGGAATGCAGGTGGTTTGATGCCGCAAGTGAAATGACTTGGGAGCGCAGGGCAGGAATGGATCTGTTCATACTGAAATTAGCCAGCGGGAATCAGAAATTTGAACTGTATTTCCAGCCTGGCAAATACAAAGGGCAGGACGTGGGGACTGTTCTTGATTCATTATTTGACAGACTGCTGAACGAGGGCGGTAATCATATTATTGATGCAACTTATGAGGGGAAAATCTTATTGCGTAAATTATAATTATTATAATTGAGGGTAAAATACTCTTACTTGAAGAAAATATTTTAACGAGATAGAAGGGAAAGTTGACAAAATGCCGGTAAAATCTGACAGCTTGCTTGTGGGGCTGAGTATGGGGACAACAAGAACCACAATAATTGTGGCCAAGAAGGATAAACGCTACCCGGATTCTGTTCAGGTGGTTGGATACGGTACTGCACCTTCACGCGGTATGTCCAAAGGGGTTATTGTGAATGTTCCCAATGCTGCGAGAACCATAAAGAGAGCCTTTGAGGATGCCCAAAGTATAACCGGCATACAAGCGGATCGCCTCAAGAACGTAATAGTAGCCTTTAATGCTATGGAAGTGCAGAGCGAGTCCAGTCATGGAATGGTTACGCTGGGAGACAGGGAATCGAAGGCCGTAGAGACGAAAGACTTAGACCGTGTGATAGAACGCGCAAAAGATGACCTGCCTTCACGGAACAACATGCACGCAATACACAGAATCCCTATGAGCTATGAGCTTGACGGAGTGCCTGTCAGCGACCCGCTGAACATGAACGGCAACAGGCTTGATATATGGCTTCAGACAGTATCAATCCCAATGACATACGTACAAACCGTGAAGAACTGCGTGCGGACTGCCGGGCTTGAAGTCAGCGGATTAGTGCTCAAACCTTTAGCGTCATCACTCGGTTCTGTCTATGAGGAGGAAATGCAGTCGGGCTGTGTCTCAATCTGCATAGGCGGAGGAACTACAGGAATCGTGCTGTACCGGGGCGGGCGGGCTTTTCGTGTAATCAGCATTCCCATTGGAGGAGACCACATAAAGAGCGATCTTGCTACAGTCCTGAAAATGTCTTTAGGGGAAGCCGAACACCTGAAGAAGCGCATATTCACTTCAAGTGAGGATGATCTGCGCCGTGAGGGAATTGACGTAGACCTCGCAACACGTACGATCGTAGCAAGGGTTGAGGAGCTGTTCAATGATTATGTGCGTGAAGCCCTCGCCGAATGCACGCCTCAGCATTTTCCCAGCGGAATAATTTTATCCGGCGGAGTATCTGACACTCCGGGAATTGATTATATGCTTTCTGATATTCTTCAGATGCCGGTGCGTAAAGTTGATGAGCCTGTATACGCAATGCCGCCGGACTTGGCCAATGCCGCCTATGTCAGTGCCGCAGGGATTTTGCGCTACCGTGTTGCAACGGAAAGAGATCCCTACCTGTTTATGTCCGATGAGCAGTCATTGTCGAATGTGCCTGAACGCGGGGAAGCTCCGGAACGCCCGGTCAGGAGAAGTCGTGAACGCTTCCGGCAGGCTGAAGATGAATATTACGGTGATGTGCAGGACGAGCCTGAAGACTACGAAGAAGAAGAATACGAAGAGGAAGATGAATCACCGCGTGAGAATTTCGGAGATTTCATGAGACGCATGACGGACAGGTTCAAAAAGCTGTTCTAAATAAAGCCGTCTTGTAATGCCTGAAAAAATGCCATAAAATAATTTTTCAGACAAAGGAGGAACTTAATTGAATGAATCAGGATCAGTTGTTCAAACTCACGAATAATAATGTACGGCAGAATGAAAAAATAGTTGTCTTCGGTGTCGGCGGAGGCGGAGGAAACGCATTGAACCATATTATAGAGTCAAATGTTCAGGGCGTTGATTTCGTAGCTGCCAACACTGACGCAAAAGCACTGGATCAAAATCTTGCGCCGAATAAAATCATACTTGGAGAGACTCTGACACGCGGACTCGGTGCAGGTGCAAACCCCCAGGTCGGTGCTAATGCCGCAAAAGAGAGCATAGACAGGATAAAGGAATATATAGCCGGTGCAGATATGCTTTTTGTTACGGCCGGAATGGGCGGAGGAACAGGAACGGGAGCAGCTCCGGTTATAGCAAGTGCCGCTAAGGATATGGGCGTGCTTGTTGTCGGTGTCGTAACAAAACCCTTCGGCTTTGAGATGGGCAAGCGTATGAGGACGGCAGAGGGCGGCATTGAGGATCTCAAGAAGAGCGTTGATGCCCTGCTTGTTGTCGAGAATGACAAACTGCTCAAGATGGACAACGGCATAAAGATGAAGATCATTGACGCATACAAGAAGGTTGATGAAGTTCTGCGTCAGGCTGTGCAGGGAGTTACTGACCTCATCACAAAATCAGGTTTCGTGAACCTTGACTTTGCTGACGTAAAAGCCATTCTCACCGGAGAGGACAAAGCAGTAATGGCAGTTATGGGAATGGGTGAAGGCGAAGGTGAGGACAGGGCCAAGAAAGCCGCCCAGAATGCAATCACTTCACCATTGATGACCGTTCCTGTTACCGGCGCAAAAGGAATCCTGCTGAACGTTACCACCGGCACGGAAATAATGTTAGGCGAAATGTCAGATGCGGCACAGATAATTGAGGAGACTGCTGACCCTGACGCACAGGTTATTTGGGGACACGTAATTGATGAGACGCTCGGCGAGAAGGTTCACGTAACTCTGATAGCAACGTTCCCTGAAGATGCACTGCTGAACATCAAGCCTTCAGGAGGCAAGGGAGGCAAAATCGACAAATCCGCACAGCCTTCAAGAGCACCGCAGACACCTCCCACGATCCAGCAGCCGAGGCCCGGAAGGACACTGTTTGACCTGTATTCGCAGAAACGCCGTGCGCAGGAAGGATTCCAGGAAGCGCAACTGACATCGCCGGAAGAAGACGAGCGCAGTGCATTCCCTGCATCGCAAAGGAGATTGTATGACCAGCCGTCAATATACAGGACGAACAGGAAGAACTGAAGGCAGAGCACCCAGACGGGGAGTCGTCAGAAGGGGCATACTTCCTTCATTCGGTGATATTGTCCTGCCCATAGTGAGTGTTGCGGCTTTAGGTTTGCTGATTCTTGCAGGACGGCAGTTTTTCCTGAACGGCATGAAGACTTCTCCGGGCATGTCATCGACTAGGGCATATGCGGAAGCTCCTGCACTCATTGCGGAACGTGAACAGAAGGAACAGCGGGAACAGGAACGCAGGGAGGCGGCAGAAGCTCAGGCCGCGGCAGTTACGGCAGTTCAGGAGGCTGTTGCGGTGTCGGCAGAAATTGCGTCAAAACCTGAAGCAAAAGATGATACCAGCTTTGCGGCAGTTGCAGAGATTTTAGCCCAGCCCCAGACAGTGCAGAAAGTTACGGTAACATCAGCCCCTGCCCCTGCACCCAAGAAAACGGCATCAGCATCCACTGCCACATCAAAGAAGACCACTGCAACACCGGCAAAAGCATCAGCATCAACAACTCTTCCTGCAAACAAACAGTGGCGCGTTCAGGTAGGAGCATACGGCACTAAGGAGAACGCACAGAAGGAAGCAAACAAGATAAAGAAGGCAGGATACAAGGCTACAGTATATTCAAATCCTGCATCAAAGCATTTTAAGGTATGGGTTCAGGGAGGAGCAAACAAGGCTTCGGCTGAAAAAGTCGTTAATGCTATGAAGAAGCTTGGCTACAAAGGCCCTATCTCATTTCCTCCAGCCAAATAATTTGAACAATTGCAGGCAGGGCGCAAACTCTGCCTTTATTTTTTTGCCATGAATAAGAACTTTGACACATTAGAACAATTTTTATATTCGCATTCCAACAACAAAATCATTCCCGGGCTTGAGCGCATAGAAAGACTACTATCACGGCTCGGCAATCCTCAAGACACATTCAGATCAATTCACATAGTGGGTACTAACGGCAAAGGTTCAACGGGAGCATTCATATCTTCGGTTCTGAAGGCTTCAGGGTATAAGACAGCGTTCTATTCCAGCCCGCATTTAGAGAGCCCGGGAGAAAGGCTGCTGATTGACGGTGTACCGTTATCGCCTGATGAATGGATCAATGCCGCAGAGGAGTCAGTGAAGTTCATTCGTGCAGGTGAGGAATTGCCCTCATACTTTGAGCTTCTTACTGCTTGTGCATTCGTGCTGATGAGGGAGCATGACATTGACGCTGGAGTCATTGAGGCAGGATTAGGCGGCAAGCTCGACGCAACAAACACCATGAATGATACCGTGTGCAGTGTCATAGCCTCAGTATCCATTGACCACACGGAATATCTAGGATCAAGGCTTGAGGATATTGCCGGGGAAAAGTTCGCGGTTGTCTGTAAGAATGTACCTGCATGTTTTTCGGGCTATGATGCCTCGCTAGTGTCTATGTTCCGGAATGTCTGTGCTGAACGGGGAGCGATTCCCTTCGTGGCAAGTGAGGAATCTTCGGTGCATGATGTGAATGTTACGCCTGAAGGCAATATGTTCGGTTTCAGGTGTCCGGGGCTTGAGCTTGACGGAGTCAGGACTGGGCTTATCGGCAGGTATCAGGTACGCAACGCGGTGTTGGCACTTTCGGCACTATCGAGAATCACGGGAACATTCACCGGCATAACGGAAGCGTCAGTACTTCAGGGAATGGCTGAAGCAAAGTGGCCAGGAAGGCTTGAAGTCATATCGCATGAACCTCTTATCGTGCTTGACGGTGGGCACAATTACGACGGCGTGAAGAATCTCTGCGCAAGCGTCAGGGAATTATGGCCGGGCAAGCGTATAGGTGTGGTGTATGCTGCTATGAGGGATAAAGATTATTCCGGGTGTCTTGGCCTGCTGAATGAGTACCTGAAGCCGAAGTTTTATGCTTCCACTGTCCCCGGAATGCAGAGAGCTTTGAAGCACGAGGAGCTGTTGAGGGCGGCGGAAAATTTTTCGTGGGGAAATGTGCCGGAAGGATTCAATTTTCCTGATGATGCAGTAAGAAAAGCAATAAATGATTCAAATGATGTTATACTTGTATGCGGAAGTTTGTATCTTATCGGATGGATACGAGCAAAAATAAGAAATATTACGGAGGACTAAAACAATAATGATCACTAAAATCGGCTGTTCGGCTGTTCGGCTGTTCGGCTGTTCGGCTGTTCGGCTGTTCGGCCATGATTGTGCAATAGAGTTACGGAAATATCACAGCTCTGCTTCTGCGTTTCGGAGGCAGGGCTGTTTTTGTTGCGCGCATTAAGGAGCTGTAACATTATGAGTAATACAGCTCCTATAAGAACGAGGCTCAACATAAACGGCCAATGGCTTGAATATGAAGATGAGCGTGATGAAATAATCAATTACGGCTCAATAACAGAGAAAGATGCTGCGGAAGTTCTCCATAAGGCAAAACAATTACTCGATGAAGCTGGTATACCGTTTTCTTTAGGCTTCGGCAGTTTATTGGGAGCTGTAAGGGAGAAAGGGCATGTAGTAAAAGGAGATCAGGACGTTGATATTTTCACGTGGGAAGAAGAAAAGCTCAGGGATAATCTTGTTGATTTTTATAGCAAGGGACTAAAGGTAACAAGAATTTATCCAGGGCGGCAATATTGCTTCAGAGTTAATATGAATTGTTTTATTGATATTTATATTATGCGCGAGCTTGATGGAATATTAAATCTTCCTTGGAGATTTTATTGTATTTCGCTCGCATGGGGTGAAGCACCTAAGAAATTTTTTACGGGCTGGAGCAAAATTGAATTTCTTGGTGAAGAGTGTATGTGTCCCAGAGATCCTGAGAAACTTCTTGAATTCTGGTATGGTGCGGACTGGAGAATTCCTCAGGACAAAAAAGGAAATTATTCTGTTAAGGCATTTCATCTCTATTGGAAGTATATAAGAATGATGATGAAACCTTTTTATGTTTTTACAAAGTGCCTTAAATTTTGTACTAACTCTTCATACAGGCACAAAATACTGAAACGCAAGAAGGAAACCGGCAGCTTTTTCTACAAGCCCTAAAAATCATCGCTGATACATTCAATCAAAAACTGATACTGATAAAATTTTCTCCGGCTGATAGAATTTCACGAAATTTTTTCATACGGAGGAATTTTTTATGATTAAAGAAGCCATAATAAAAATAGTCAACAAAGGGGATTTAACCTACGATGAAGCCTATGCAGTAATGAATGAGATCATGAACGGTGAAACCACACCCACACAGAACGCCGCATTTCTTGCCGCACTCTCCACCAAGAACACCAGAGCCGAGACCATAGCAGAAATTGCCGGATGTGCCGCCGCAATGAGGGAACACGCCCTGAAGGTAGATACAGCAGGAATGAAGGTGCTTGAGATCGTCGGTACAGGCGGGGACAATGCGCACACGTTCAACATCTCCACCACTGCCGCAATAATCTTAGCGTCAGGAGGCGTAAAGGTGGCCAAGCACGGCAACAGGGCTGCAAGTTCAGACTGCGGTGCTGCGGACTGCCTTGAGGCACTCGGCGTGAATCTCGACACAGGCCCGGAGAAATGCACGGAACTCTTGAAGTCTGTCGGTATATGTTTCATGTTCGCGCAGAAATATCACGCGTCAATGAAGTATGTAGGTGCTATAAGGCGTGAATTAGGCTTCCGGACAGTCTTCAATATTCTCGGCCCTCTCACTAATCCTGCAAGACCGTACTATCAGCTTCTCGGTGTCTACGATGAATCATTGCTTGAGCCTCTTGCTGTTGTCCTCAGTGATTTGGGCGTAAAGCGCGGGTTAGTCGTATGCGGTCAGGACATCATGGACGAGATCTCGCTCAGTGCACCTACAAGCGTATGTGCCTTCATGGACGGCTGGACGAAGAAATTTACGCTGAACCCGGAAGATTACGGCTTCAGGCTCTGCAGGAAGGAAGATTTACGCGGAGGCAATCCCCAAGAGAATGCGGAGATCACGCGGGACATTCTGCGCGGCGTAAAGGGAGTCAGGCGTGATGCTGTTGTGCTGAATGCTGGCGCAGGATTCTATGCGGCTGATGTTGTGAGTTCGATTGCTGAAGGCGTGAAGAATGCTCAAGGGCTGATAGATTCAGGTGCGGCGAGGAAAAAACTTGATGAGTTCGTTGAAGGCTCAAACGCTTAATATTGGCGGCATACCTGCTGTGATTTACGGCGGTGAATCAGGGCAGGTATATATTTTTGTTCACGGCATGAACGGCAGCAAGGAGGAGGCAGAAAAATTCTCGCGTCATGGCGTGCAGGTTCTGGCATTTGACGTTCCTGCTTTTGATCCCGTAAATACGCTTCCGGCACTTGAATCAGTCTATGATTTTGCCGCATCTCATTGGGAGAGTATTTCGCTGTATGCCGTGAGTCTTGGTGCATGGTTCAGCATGGTATGTCTTCAGGACAAGCCCATAATGAAAGCCCTGTTAGTGTCTCCGGTAGTCAGCATGAAGAATCTGATTGAACGCATGATGCAGAGTTCCGGAATTAAACCCTACATGCTTAAAGAACGTGGAACGATAGCGAATCTCTCATGGGATTACTACTCTTTTGCTGTGAGGAAAGATATAACGCGCTGGGATCATGAGACAGCAATACTATATCCTGAGAACGACAATATTACCCCGTATGCTGAAGTGAAAGAGTTTGCTGAAAGGTTCAGTTGCGCACTTTCAGTTTTGCCGGACTCTGAGCACTGGATACATACGGAGAGTCAGCTGGAATCTCTCTATGAATGGGAGAAGGTGAACATGCAATGACGATACTGGATGAACTTGCTGATTATGCCCGTGAGAGAGTCATGAAGGCCAAGAGCATAAAGCCCGCTGAAGTTCTCATGTCCGAAGCGTTATCGCTGGGCAGAGATGATTCTTTCAGGTTTGAGCGTGCATTGAGGTCTGATGATATAGCCTTTATCTGTGAGTGCAAGAGGGCTTCACCGTCGAAAGGGTTAATTGCTCCGGAGTTCGATTACCTGACTATAGCGCGTGAGTATGAGGACGCAGGGGCTTCGGCAATATCCGTACTGACCGAACCGAAATGGTTTCTTGGGCGTGATAAATACCTGCAGGAGATTGCTGAGGCCGTGAAGATTCCGGTACTGCGCAAGGATTTTGTTGTAGATGAATACATGATTGCAGAGGCTAAGGTGCTTGGGGCTTCTGCTGTCCTGCTGATAGTGTCGGTGCTGAAAGATATAGAGACTTTGAGGCAGTATATTTCCGTGTGTGATACTCTGGGGCTTTCAGCACTGGTTGAGGCTCATGACCAGGAGGAAATACGCATTGCGGTTAGTGCAGGTGCGAGGGTTGTCGGCGTGAATAACCGTAACCTGAAGGATTTTAGCGTAGATTTCGGGAACAGCAGGAGATTGCGCGAACTTGTTCCGTCGGAGATACTTTTTGTTGCTGAGAGCGGGATAAAGACACAGGAAGATGTGAGGGCTTTGCGTGAATGCGGGGTTGATGCCGTGCTGATAGGCGAGACTCTCATGAAGGCGAAAGACAAAAAGGGAATGATCGAAACCTTGCGTTCGTGAGGGGTTTGGGGGCGGGCGGGCGAGGTGCACACGCAGTGTGCATACTATCCCGATAAAGGCTGGCGTGTATTATTATCAGCAATGGCCGTAAGCATATGCAGTTATCATAATGAACAGGCATATATTACACGTAACACACATATAACACGTCCAATCATGATAAAATCTTGCAATAGCTTTCACACAGAGCGGAGGTAGTTATTTCATGCTTGAGCGTATAAAATCCCTTGTAGAATCCAAAAACGTAAAGGAACTCAGAACCATAACAGCAGATATGAACGAGGCAGATATTGCTGATGCCGTAGAAGAGCTTGAACCGGAAGGACGGGTGATACTGTTCCGGGCATTGAGCAAGGATATGGCCGCAGAAGTCTTCGCGTATCTCTCTCCCGACACAAAAGAAGCTCTGGTCTCACAGCTCACAGCTCCCGAACTTGGCCGGATAGTTGATGAATTGTTCCTTGATGATGCCGCCGATCTCGTCGAGGAACTCCCGGCAGATGTCGTCAAACGCATTCTCGACAGCGCAAGCCCTGAGACGCGCAAGGGCATAAACCAGCTCCTGAAGTACCCTGAAGACTCCGCCGGAAGCATAATGACCACTGAATATATTTCGCTCCGGCCTGATATGACGGTCGAGGAATCCTTCAGGCATATCCGCGAGGTTGGCACGGACAAGGAGACTATATACACCTGCTACGTGATTGACCCGAAAGGAATACTGAAAGGCGTTGTTACCGTCAGAACCATGATGTTATCCCAGTATGCCGACAAGATATGCGACATCATGACCGACACAAACATAATCAGCGTCAAGACGAATGATGACCGCGAACACGTTACGGAATTATTCCAGAAATATGACTTTATGGCTGTTCCTGTAGTTGATTCAGAAAATCATCTTGTCGGAATTGTTACGGTTGATGACGCTATGGAAGTCTTAGAGGAGGAAAGCACGGAGGACTTTCACAAGATGGCGGCAATGCTCCCTATGGATGAACCGTATCTTGATATGGGAGTCGGTGAGCTGGCGAAGAAGCGCGTAATATGGCTCATGGTGCTGATGATCTCCGCAACTTTCTCCGGCGCAATACTCACGCACTATCAGGCAGTGTTTGCGGCATTCCCGGCACTGATAGCGTCTATTCCCATGCTCATGGACACGGGCGGCAATGCGGGCTCCCAGTCATCAACGCTCGTGATTCGCGGCATAGCTGTCGGTGAACTGAAGCTGCGTGATGCCTTTACGGTGCTCATCAAGGAACTGCGGGTAAGTCTCATGGTCGGCGGAGGTCTGGCACTGGTGAATTTCGCCTACAAGTATGCTATGAGCGGGGATATTCTGCTGTCAGTAATTGTAGGAATAAGCCTGTTCGGTACGGTGATTTTCGCGCAGACTGTAGGAGGAATGCTGCCGTTGCTAGCGAAGTCTCTCGGATTTGACCCGGCATTGATGGCCTCGCCTATAGTTACGACTATTGTTGACGCGGGAAGCCTGACGCTGTACTTTGCCGTTGCAAGCAGGGTAATGAACATTGGAGTGTAGACCGGGTATTATGCCCGGCCTTCTAGTTTTCGTGTGAAGTATTGCAGAGCCGTAAAATATCTCTCATACTCTATGCCCTTCATGTATTCGCTCATGAGTTTGTAGTCCGGGCGGCCGTTATCGTCTGCAGGAAGCTGTATCTTCTGACGCATTAGTCTTCCCGTCCCCATCTTGTAGCCGTAATTGTATTTTCCGCGCTGTTCCGTTATCTGTGCCGCTATGAATTGTGCCGCGTACTTGTCTGCTTCTCTCGGTCGTAATTTCCGGCAGTCATTCGAGTAAAGAGTCTCGTATGGGTGATAGAACGCGTACCCAACAGAGCCGTTACGGTTTACCGAAATGCACCCGGCCTCTTTGCTGTCGTTGTCGTTGCTCACAAAATGCGTTACCCCGTTGTTGACGGCAGAAGACCCTATATAGGGAGTGAAGCCCGAAACTCTCTCGTCGTCGTAAATATCGCGTCCCGAAAGTATTTCTGCTACCTCCCATATATAGAAGCTCCGCCATTTCACGCCCTCTAAGATAAGTAATTTCGGGGGGGGGTGTTACGTAGTTTTGCTTGTATGTACTCTGCATACGTCCTGACTAATATCCTTTCGTGATAGCGCATGAACTTCTCCATGAACGCATAATCCGGCTGGCCGTTATCGTCCGTTGGCAGATGTATCTTCTGACGCATGAGCCTGGATGTCCCCATTTTGTAGCCGTAATTATATTTTTCTCGCTGTTGTGTGATTGACGTAGCAATAAATAACGCCGCGTGTTCATTCCTGCGGTGTGGTCGGAGCTTTCTGCAATCGCCAGAGTATAACGCCTCGTATGGATGCCAGAACGCATAGCCTACAGAGCCATTACTATTAACGGAAATGCAATTTGCTTCTAGTGTATCGTTCGTGTTGCTCAAGAAATACGTTACACCGTTGTTGAATGCCGAAGCTGTAATGTATGGAGTGTTTCCTAGCTGTCGTTCCTCATCGAAAATTCCCCGTCCAGCGATAATCTCTGCAACATCCGAAATGAAGAACTCGCCCCACCGCACTCCCTCAAGTGATACTTCCTCACACTCACCTTCCGCAATGCGTTCATACCTCGCAAGAAGAATCCGCTCACGTTCCCGCATATACTCCTTCATGAATGCCCAGTCAGGACGGCCGGATGTGTCAACAGGAAGCTGTATCATCTCACGTTTCAGCCGCTCTAGTGTCCGTGCGTAGTTGAAGTTGTATTTACCTCTCACCTTGTCCGCGCATGTAGTAATGAATGTGCCAGTATACCTGTTCAGGAAGTCAGCATAGCCAAGTATGACGTGAAAATTTGCTATGAAGTCCTCATGCTTATAGACAGCATAACCCGCAGAGCCTTCACCGTCCTTAATGAACGCTATACAGTTGCCCTTCTGCATGAGTTTATCATCATGCTTCACAAAACCTATTACGGCGTTGTTTCTGTTAGTTGCACCGAGATACGTAAGCCCGCTGTCGTATTCTTCTGTCTGCTCTGACCTGCTGCACTTCCCCTTCTCGAGTCTGAACAGATCCCCGACCGCAAACTTCGCCCACTTTTTGCCGTCCAATGTCAGTCAGGTATGCTCATCCCCTCCGCCTACTCCAAACAGATAGCCCCTTCCGTGAAAGATCATATTTGCCTCAAACGTCAGATAGTCCGCAATGCTCTCAACAAAATTTTTCTCTTCAGGTGTCTCGTCATTGTAGTAGTAGAACGAGTGAAGCCACTCATCACTTGCTTCTACTGTCGTCTCAACCATGAAGGCCGAAGGGAAATCACTTCTTGTCCCGTTCCAGCAGTCAAGCAGATAGTGCCGCCTGTCCTTTGCGCGTTCTGTCTCCACTAACCCGACGTGCATTTTCACGACCCAGCCGTCGTCCTCAAAGTTGATGAATTTCGCGAGCTTATCCTTTGGGTGAGGCTCTCCTGCTGTGAACACCGCGATACATGGCACAGTGCCAACGCCGTAAAACGTGTTCTTGTTGAGCGATATTACTCCTTCAAGCGTATGATGTTTCAGGATGCCGGCCTTTCTCTGCCTGTCCTCTTTCGTTTTGCCTATCATCGTTGACACCGGGACAATCACAGCTACCCTACCGCCCGGAAGCACGCTCTCTAAAAGGTGTTCGGTGAACGCAAGCTCTGAAAGTTCCGCATCATTTCGTTTCTTGGCCTGTGAATAGGGAGGATTCATGAAGCCTACTGTTATCTGTTTGAGCTGTAATTCTGATGCGTCAGTCTTGAAGAAATCTCCGCACGTGAGGTTGCTTTGCCCGTCCCCGCGTAAAATCATGTTCGTAGTTGCTATCGAAAACATGTCGTCGCGTAACTCTATGCCGTAAATCTGCTTCTCCTTGATGTGTTTGCGCTGTGTGTCTGTCTTTGCGGCGTTCAGCATTCTGTGCATTCCCGCAACGAGAAAGCCGCCCGTCCCGCAGCAGGGGTCAAAAATTACGTCATCATGCTGAAGGTTCACGAGGTCGCAGAATAATTCTGTGATGTGCGGAGGAGTTACTACAACGCCCAAAGTCTGACCGTCCCCGCCGGAGTACCTGACGAACTCGCCGTAGAACATTCCGAGATAGTCTTTAGGTGTGCTGTTGAGTTCTATTGCGCTGTATATCTCGTTGTTGATGTATTCTGCAAATGATTTCAGCGGGGATTTTTTGAGTTTCTCGTTGTGTTCGCTCAGTACCGGCCTGGTATTAATGAACTCAAACTGCTTCAGGACTTGATTTAGTTTCACTTCCGGTGCAACTTTTGCGCGTTTGAGGCTTTTTTCAAGCTGTGTATAGAGTTTTTCGCCGTCAGTGTTCGTGTCGTCTCCCGTGAGGCTGTCGAGGCTGAAACCGTATTTTTTCTCCTGCAGTGCCAAGAGTATTGCTGACACTACGAGGGGTTTTTCCCTGTCGCTTAGTCCGCCGTAATTCCTGAACTGTTCATGAAGTTCCTTCGTTTTCGTCATGATTTCGTCGTGCTGCAGTTCTTCGGGCGGAGTTTCACCCATAACAGCATACCTGTAGAACTTCTCGATGTTGCGCGCAGAAAAATTCTCGAACGTCTCGACCGTATCAAGCTCTTTCACATCGTCAGGACTCACGAAAAGCGGCTTCAGTGTGTGATGTTTTGCGTCCCCAGCATTGCCGAACGCAAATACTTTCTTGTACGTACTGCCCTCTATGATCTTGCGTGCATAGAATAATGCTCCGTTCACAGCATAATCCGTCGTGGCTTTAACGGTCTGGGATATGCTTCCGCCGTTATCCCTAAGACATAATTTATCCTGATCCCGTTTGTCCTCGATAACAAGCACGTAACCTTCAACGACAGCGATATAATCAGGCCGTCCCTGTTCGCCTGTCTGATGCTTTGAGGCTGCAGCTAGTGCCTGCTGTAGTTCGTGAATGTCCGTAGCCTGATATTGTGCGGTAATTCCTGCTTCCTTCAGAAGGTCATAAATGTATAAATCAAAATTTCCTTCGTTGCCATACAAAATATCATCTCCGTAGTTGTGGGGAATTATTGTCAGTCATTATATATTATGAGAGTGCTATAATCTCACAAGTAATTTTGCAATTCAGGAGGTTTTACTATCATGAAGAAAATTTTTGCGTTGCTGCTTGCAGTCGCGTTATGTTCGTGTGCATTTGCGGACGAGGCCAAGCTCAAGACAACCGAACAGCTCAAGACAGAGAGGCTTGCTGCCCAGCGCGGGACAGTCGGGCAGTATATCGCTGAAGATCTCTTAGGCGACAAGAAAGGTTCACTGCTTACGACATACGAGAAGTACGTTGATGCAATAGCCGCACTCCGTCAGGGCAAGATCCGTGCTGTAGTTATGGATGAAATGCCGGCAAAAAGATTCCTGAATGAAGTTGAAGGACTCGCGATCATGGACGAGTCATTATCCGAAGAGAATTACGCAATCGGCTTCAGGAAGGGCAACACCGAGCTTGTATCGGCAGTCAACAAGGCACTTGCAGAGATGAAAGCAGACGGTACGCTTGATGCGATATTCGCGAAATATCTCAACGGGGACTATACAGCCGTAAAGCCTGAAGATATAGACTTCAACAAGGGAGCAAAGGGCGGAAAACTTTATGTCGGTACTGAGGCAGGATTTGCACCCTATGAGCTGAAAGTCGGAACGGGATATATCGGAATTGACGTAGAGATGTGCGCAGTTATCGCAAAGAAACTTGGCCGCGAGCTTGTCATCGAGAACATGAATTTTGACGCTCTCCCGATGGCAGTCTCAACCAACAAGGTAGACATGATATGCGCAGGAATCACCGTAACTGACGAACGCAAAGAGAACATGGACTTTTCCGACAACTATGTCGTAGGAGCAAAGCAGGTAGCTGTAGTACGTGCAGATGACTATGAGAAATAATCTTTGCTCACGGCGGGAAGGTGCAGGACGTGGTGATATAGTTCTGGGAATTTTCGCGCTGTTCCTGCTCTACCTGCTGTATGATTCTGGCTTCTTCACTGCGGCGGCATGGCAGGACTTCAACCGGCGGTTCTATCAGAATTTCGTGAAGGACAGCCGTTATATGATGCTCGTTGACGGTCTGAAGTCTACAATCTTCATGACGACAGGAGCAACGTTAATCGGTCTTGCAGTCGGGTTAATCCTGAGCGTTATACGTGTTGCCTACAAGGGCGGTGCTGATATTCCCATGCTCAATAAATTAGCCAACACATATATTACTGTCCTTAGAGGGACTCCCGCAATGGTTCAGCTTCTCATCTGGAACTTCACTATATTTGCTTCAGCGCGTGATCTCAACACACAGTACATAGCTATTCTTGCGTTCGGCCTGAACTCCGGAGCATACGTCGCGGAAATCTTCAGGGGCGGAATAGAGTCCATAGATCCCGGACAGATGGAGGCGGCAAGATCTCTTGGGCTTTCTTACGGGACATCAATGCGTTTCGTGATACTGCCTCAGGCACTGCGCAACGTTGTCCCGATGCTGTTCAATGAGTTCATTGCACTGCTGAAGGAAACATCAGTAGCAGGATATATCGGGATTGATGACCTCACCAGAGCCGGGCAAAATATACAGGCACTTACGCTTGAGCATTCACAGCCGCTGGTTATGGTTGCAATAATATATCTGGTTATTGTGCTGTTCCTCACTCATTTAGTGCGCAAACTTGAGGAATGGCTCAGCCGCGGCAGAAGGGGGTAATGTCCTGATGGCAATAATTGAAGTGAAAGACCTGCACAAGACGTTCAAATTACAGGACGGCAGGGAGCTTGAAGTCCTGAAGGGAATATCTACCGGCATCAACAAGGGCGAGAAGATTGCGGTAATAGGGCCGTCGGGATCTGGCAAGAGCACGTTTCTGCGCTGTCTGAACCGCATGGAAGAGCCTACGTCGGGCACGATAACCTTCAAGGGTGAGGACATAACGTCGCCCAAATGCGATATTAACCTTGTTCGGCGCAAAATGGGCATGGTGTTTCAGCACTTCTACCTGTTCCCGCACCTGACAGTACGCAAGAACCTTACGCTTTCCCCCGTCCAGCTGAAGCTCATGACTCAGGACGAGGCGGACTCAAGGGCACAGGAACTTCTTGCGCGTGTAGGATTGGCAGACAAGATCGACGAATGGCCGGAGAGGCTTTCGGGCGGGCAGAAGCAGCGTGTTGCTATTGCGCGGGCTATGGCGATGAATCCTGATGTGCTGCTGTTCGATGAACCCACCAGCGCGCTTGACCCGGAGATGATCGGCGAAGTTCTTGACGTTATGCAGGAGCTTGCTGACTCCGGAATGACTATGTATCTTGTTACGCATGAGATGGGATTTGCGCATAAAGTTGCGGATAAGATATTATTCATAGATAACGGCGTGATCAGCGAGGAAGGTACGCCTGATGAAGTATTTGACCACCCGAAGAAACCCAGGACGATAGAATTTCTCTCAAAGGTTCTGAGGCGTTAGAATTAGAATTGACTTTCCCCTGCATTATTTAATCAGGGGAATTTTTTTTTTTGAGGTAGAGTATGAGCAAAACTATAGGAATATTTGGAGCGACAGGAAGCTATGATTTTGGAGATTATGCTATGCTCGTGCATAATATTCAAACAATACATGCCTTGAAGCCGGATATTAATTTTGTCGTCTTCACGCTTTCAGTTAATACAACCAGAATAAATCTACTCGAAAGTTTACAGGACAGGAGATTAATGCAGCAAATAAGAATCGTTGACGATAATTTTATCGGGCATGTAAAGTTCTTGAGCAGATTCGAGAAGTTCAGGCACTTTCAGATGAATAGACTTTACGCAAAAATACTTAAGGGGGGGGGGGAACTCAGACCTGCTTGATGCTTTGGCTTCCATTGATTTAGCACTCTTTAACGGAGGCGGTTATCTCCAGCACTCTTGGGGTTATCATAACATCAAATTCATGATAGAAATACTCTTAGCTAAAAAATTAGGAAAACCTGTCATGTTTCTGGCAAACTCTGTAGGCCCTATGCTGCAATATGACTTATACACAAGAAAAACACTTCCCTTAATTGATTCGATAATGGTTCGCGACGGCAAATCATATACATGGAAGCTCCTGCAAAGCTATGGCATGTCCCAGATGATTGCTGGAGCAGATGACCTGTTTTTTGCAGGAGATATGTATACTGAAGAATATACAGAAATTAAGGATAATGATTATGTCATCATTGAAATAATGATGTGGATTAAGCGTGCAGTAAAGGGTGAAGATTTTGTTCTCAAATCTCTCAGCGAGTTCATTAACTGGCTTGTTGAAAAAGAGCACAAAAATATCATGCTGATAAATTTTGATTTGTATGATAATACGGCTAAATCAGCAATAGCTAAGTTAGTGAGCGAGTCAAAACACAGCAGTAACATAAAAACTTGTACAGAAATTCATAATATGTATGATGTGTTCAGCTTGTACAGGAATTGCAGCTATTCTTTGTCGTTTAAGTATCATCCCGTAATTCTTGCGCTCGGAAATTCAAAACCGTGTACAGGGATTATTACTGATAATGACGGGTATTACGAAAGCAAATTAAAAGGAGCTTTTGAAACCTGCGGAATCAATCCCTCAAAAAATGTGCTTGCTATTGACAGTATTACAGGAGCACTGCTTATAGATACTTACCAACAAACAAAGAATATCACCTGCTCCAAAGAAATGAGAAGTAAATTATTTGCTGTACGTACCAATTATATGCAAAAAATACTTTCATACCTAGAATAAAAATACGCTCCGGCATTGCTGAAGCCGGAGATTTTACCTGAATTTAATCTAATAGTGTATTACGTTATCCGTTCCCCGAATCCTTTTTATGATTTCCTCCGCTTCAGGACTCGTGAAATACCTGTATGTGCTCTCCGGAACAAGCTCCCTGATGTCCTCAATCCTGCCTTCCTTCACGGCCTGCCTGACACTGGACGCGCTGATGACCTCTCCGCCTTCAGTCTTGCGCGGGACAATCACGCATCTGATTCCGTGTTCCGGGAGTTTCTCTGACATTATGCGGTTGTAGATTCCAGTAACGAGGCTTTTAGGTTCTTCACCGACATATCTCGCATTGATCCCCAACGCTCCGGCAATCTTCACGAACACTTCAAGGTCTAAATTTGCGTGGCTCTCTATAACTGCGCTGTCGTCCTTCTGAAAGTAGCTGGGGAATGTTGCATTGCTGATTATGTACGGCCCGGTATCGTGGTATATCAGGTTCTTTATGTGTGATGTTCCCTCAAGGATCAGCTTTTTCCTAACGCTGAACGGCACAAGGGACGCATCTTCGCTCACGATGAATACATGCAGGAAGTCATTTTCGCCTGCAGCCTTCTCGACAAGGTACAGATGCCCCAGCGTAAACGGGTTAGCATTCAGCACCAGAGCAGCAATATTATTCCCGTCCCGCTTGGTCTTGGCCAAGTCCGCAAGGTAATCACTGAAGCCCGTTCTCCTGTTCTCCATGAAGACGACCTGATTCTCTATCCTCACGATCTCATAGAATCCCAAGTCCCCAAAGAATTTTGCGGAATTGCACTTAGTGTACAGGAAAAGGTGATTGATCCTGTGCTCGTATTCATACTGCACGAGATGAGAAACTATCTCGTTCATGAGTCCTTCTCCCTGATGCGAAGTGCTTACGGCCATGCACCTTAACGTGTTGCCGAAACAGCTCCCGGTTGCGATAACGTTCATGTCATCATCATACATTGCGCAGGTGTAATCGAGATTCTTGTCGCGCCTTATGCCCTCAGCAAGCAGTAAATTTTCCACTTGAGCATTTGCCCGCTTGTCCGACGGATATACTTTTGAGATTGAATACTCCGACATAATTTTTGCCTCCGTAAAATTTTTTGTTGCTGAAAATTTTACACTGTGTGATATAATTGCGCTTGTTTTTCGGAGAATTGGCCGAGTGGTCGATGGCGGTTGACTTGAAATCAATTGAGGTGCAAGCCTCCGGGGGTTCGAATCCTCCATTCTCCGCCATAATTTATGAAATCATCAAGTCCTGTATACGCTACAGGGCTTTTTTGTACACATTTGCAGGGAGGAATAATATTCATGTCATCAGTTCAGGAAAAATACACAATACTCAAGGACTACATATCATCATTAGGCAGTGCTGCAGCGGCATTCTCTGGAGGCGTGGACAGCACATTATTGCTGCGGGCTGCTCATGACGTTTTAGGCGACAAGGCAATAGCAGTAACGGCATCATCATGCTCATTC
>CAJOES010000020.1 GCA_905233455.1 uncultured Synergistales bacterium
GCGCGTTTTCGGAGAATTGGCCGAGTGGTCGATGGCGGTTGACTTGAAATCAATTGAGGTGCAAGCCTCCGGGGGTTCGAATCCTCCATTCTCCGCCAGATAATAACACGGTACAGGCCGTTTTAGCATAGAAAGCCCGTTAATAGCGGGTTTTTTGTTATCTTTGCCAGTATTTAAGATATATCTCATCATAGCAGTTATATGTTCAGGAAAATCACAAAAGCATACATATATAATAGATATAGTTTCAAAGTAGAATAAATATAAATCGGGCAGATTCTGTGTGTATGCTGCTCAGAATATACCCGATCTTTGTGCCTGTATTCCTCAAGTAAATATCAGTTCATGTAATACTCAAAAAGTAATTTCTACCAGCCTATATTAAACAGGTTATCTATGAACTGCTGTTTTAACTGTTCTTCAGGTCTCTCATCTTCTACGCTCTTATTTCCCGGCCCGGTCGGGAATTTCAGGCTCATCTTGAACTGCGTCTCTTCCCGCTGTTTCTCCTCATCCTGATTGAGTATGTTTACCGGCAGGAAGTCCTCTATTGATTTCGTTATCTTCAGGTCATCAAGCCCTAATTTCTGCCATGAGTTTGAGAGCGTAAAAGAAACGTTCTGATAGTCCCTGCTCTTTACGCCCAGAATACGCCCTGCAGCATCACGAAGCACGCTCTGTGCAATAGAGCCGGTCATGTACTGGAACAACCCCTTCATTGCACCTAAAAGCTGATCCAGTATCTTAAGGTCAAACCTTCCGTCGCACTGAAGACTCAAGCCCTTTCCCGGTATTCCCATAGGCCCGCTTATGTTGAAGTACCTGTAGAGAGGCTCGCCGTTGCTGGCTCGTGCACCTGTTCCGGGATCAAGGTATAAATCTTGGCCGTTCCAGAAAAACGTCCCTTTTATTTTCTGGAATGTTATTTTGCCGTTGCTTATCTTGTCGAGAATATCTATCTTGTGCAGATAGCCGGGGGTAGTCTCAAATTTCCCGTTAGCGAAATTCAGCTTCATAACACTGAAACCGCCTTTCATATTCACACTGGCATCAACGCTCCCGACAAGCTGTCCCATAGGCATAAACGGTTCTGCCAGTTTCCCGAAGTTGAGATGTTCGACTTCTACTCTTCCGTCCCATTTCGACTCTTTCAGGTCAACATTAGCATTTGCTGTAATCAGCCCGTTACTTAGCAGTGCCGTCCCTCTCTTCACTGTTATTGCATTGTCCGCAGTGCTGTACACAGCCGGAATTGATATGTCCTGAATCTTTATCTTGTCCATTACGGTAATTTCATTTGCTGAAGCGTTTATGTTTACGGGGGCATTTGTGCTTGAATCCCCCTTAACTGAAACAGATGCCAAACCTTTTGCCATTCCCGGCATTTTCACCAGTTTAGACTCCATTACAGTAGCAAGGTCAAGCGGCCTCGTCTCTACCTGGTATTTCCATATACTGCCGATCTTTCTCACGTCCGCATCTATTTCAGCACGGAACGTATCAACCTTTGCGCTTGTGTTTATCAGGAAATGGTTTGTGCCGGGGGACCTCACTTTGAGCCTTATGTCATCAAAATTCACGTCATTGTTGTATTCTATCGTGCTCACCTTTGCGTCAAGCCCGAAACTTGCAGGAGTTCCCTGCGCAACTACATAAGCATCAATTATTCCGGACAGCGGCAAAGCGACATTCATAGCCGCAAGATTTTTCTTCAGGTCAAAGCGTCTCAGCTCAGTAAAAATATCAAAATGGCTGTCCATGATATTGTTCTGGTTGATATTGATAGTCCCGTTTCCCTGCACCCTTGCATCATTCAGGTTAGCGTAAATCCTGCGTATATTTACGATATTCATATCGCCGTCAGCCTCAACAGCAGCTCTTGGCACACTGACTATTTCTCCGGCCTTTACATCTTCAGCATAAAGATTAGCATTCACCAGCGCGGTTTTCAGAGGCCCTTTGACGCTCACGTTTCCCCTGACGATCCCCGACACAGGCAATGACGGATTCTCTAAGCCAAAATCCTTCATGATGTTTGCGATATTGATACTGCCTGTTGACGCACCGAGATTCAGCACTGGATTCGCAGTATTCTTCAGGTCTGCATTGCCCCAGAAATTTACTGCACCGCCCGGCACTGAAACTGTAGCCATAGGGATATTCACCTTGCTGTCAGCGTAAGTTGCAGGGAGCGTGATATTCCCGATAGAAGTCCCGGCATATGCCATGTTTCTGCCCTCAAATCTTGCGCTGGCTATGATGCTGTTTATGTCTGTGTACCTTCCTGAAGCCATAGCCGAAAGCCTGTAGCGTCCCTCAATATCTTTTAGCTGTGGTATAGCCTGTGTGTCTATATTCACTGCGTCAGCCTTCACGCTGAAAGTATTATCCTTCAGCCCTGCAGTGCCTGATGCCGTGATAGTTCCCCTGCCGAGATTTGTCCGGAAATTCTCCAGTTCTGCCCTGTTCGTCTTTATGTCGTAATTCAGATCTGCAAGAAGGTTGGAGAGCGTTACGCCGTTAGTGCTGAGAGTTCCTGAAGTTACCCTGCCCCCTGCAGTGCTGTTGTCGTTGTCGTAATTCAAGCCTGCTTTCAGTTTCGTTATGGTTACGCCGCTTGCAGTGATCCTGTCAGATGTGATTGTGCCTTCAGCGTCAAGGTTCTCGGAAATCCTTGCTGTTGCCGTAACTCTTCCGGAAGGGCTTGCGGCCCTTAGTGCCGGTATTGCCCTTGCTGCAGTGTTCAGGTCAAGATTCACGAGGGATACGACAGCCTGCGGTTTGATGTCCCCGTTGCTGTCCTGCACAGCCTCGCCGCGCGCAAAGAGTTTCCCGCCGAATGCCTGGCCTCCAAGCGAAATTTTCGGTGTCTCTCCGGGAGTTAGCTTTACGTGTGCGTTCATGCCCTGAAGAATATTTATTCCCGCCGCTTCAAGTACAGGGACAAGCGCATTAATGTCCGCCTTAGTGGCCGCGAGAATGTCCGGAACATCCCCGCTGATCACCGTATCAACGTCGAAATTCAGCCATCCTCCATCACCCTGAAGCCCTGCCGACGGAGCAAACATAGCACCGATTTCGCCTAAAGATATATTCTGCGCTCCTCCTTTTGCACGTATATTCATGCTGTCCAGATCCGCCGAAGCATTTAGCCTCAATCCTGCAGCTGATGTGTTCAGTTCTGCATTGTCGAGAGCCGCAAAATTTTTCCCGTCGTACCTGAAAGGAAGGCGGAAATTCAGCGGAATATCCATAATGTTAGCGCGGGGCATTGATACTACGCCTGACACATTCGTGATGTTATTGCTGTCTGTGTCTAGAAATATTCTGCCGTCAAACCGTCCTGATGCCTTTATGTCCATAGGGGGAGCAAACTTCAGGAGCTCTTCAAGTGATAGTGCCGTTAGGTCTAACCGTCCCTTCAAGGTGTCGAATTTTCCCGAGAATCTTCCTGTGCCTTTCTTCCCGATGAAAAGGTCAGATGAAATTACTTCTATCGGCTCAAAGTTTATCCGTGCGTTTGTCTTCAGGGGCAGAACGTTATCGCGGGAAATGATTTTTGTGTTCAGCCGCAGATTGCCGTTATCATCCAGTGCAAGAACATCAAGAGATATATTAGCGTAATCCGTGCCGAAGTGCAGATCCCGTATTGATGCGTTGAACGGATTCAGCTTGAATGCTGATGCCTCCTTATCCCCGCTGGCTGTTCCTGTCTTGGCCGTTTCTGTCGTTGTGTCTGATGATGACGTGAAGTGATCAACCAGCGCAAGAACTTTCCCGAGATCCGAGCTGACTCCCTGAAGGTCAATGTTCTGTATGTAGGGTATTCCGTCTGCCCCCTTCAGTATCAGATTCCAGTCCGGGCTCACTGAAGCATGATTCAGCGTGAACAGTTCCTTGTCGCCTGATATGAGCTTGAGACCGTCAAGTGTGTAGCCGTTTCGTATTGAGCCGTTTACGCTCGCAAGTTCCAGCCTCAATGGGGCAAGGAAGAAATTACCTGCCCTTTCTGCAAGCGGCTGTATGAGCCATGATCCCGTATCGAACCAGAATAAAGCAGCACCTGCCGCAATCAGGATAACGATGAGATATATGAAAAGTTTTATAATAGAACCGATTAGCCGCACGGTATAAATTCACATCCCCCTAAAAAATTTCATTAATTATATTCTAAAATTTGTGATATAAATTACGCTTGTTAAAAAATTTTCTAATGTATCGGGGGTAATTGCGATTTCACCGGCAAAGAAAACAGCCTCAGAAAAGACAGCAAAAACTGAGGGCACAGCAAAGAAGAAGACAGCAGGTACAGCTAAAACGACGAGGACAGCAAAGACGACAAAGACAACAAAAACTGCAAAGACCGAGAAGAAAACAAAAGCTGCGGCAGCAAAAAAGACATCAGCCAGAAAAATTATTGAGACCACTTCAGACAGCGGAAAAATATTAGTCATCGTTGAATCTCCATCAAAGGCAGCTACTCTTTCGGGTATGCTGGGAAGAGGCTATATTGTTCGTTCAAGCAAAGGACACATGAAGGATCTTCCCAAGAGCAGACTCGCAATAGATATTGAGCATGAATTCACGCCTGAATATATACTCGTGAAGGGTAAAGCCGCACTGAAGAATGAGTTGCTGAAACTTGCGCAGGGGGCATCGCATGTCCTTCTTGCATCGGACCCGGACAGAGAGGGAGAAGCTATAGCATGGCACTTGGCCGACATTCTCGGAGTAAATCTGTCGGAGAAATGCCGGGTTAGGTTCTATGAGATCACGGAGAATGCCGTGAAAACCGCCGTAAAGAACCCGGACTATATTGACCTCAACAAAGTAGATGCACAGCAGGCAAGAAGGATATTAGACCGTCTTGTCGGGTACACGTTAAGCCCGTTGCTGTGGAAGAAGATACGTTACGGACTCTCTGCGGGCCGCGTTCAGTCCGTTGCATTGAACCTTATATGCGAACGTGAACGCGAAATCATGAACTTTAAGCCTGACCCGTATTTTGTCATCACTGCAAGAGCTGTGAACTCCGGACGCGAATATGAACTCAGAGCCTGCAAGCTGGACGGGAAAAGCCTCGTGAAGAATAATCTTCCGTTGGGCATAAACACTCAAGAGAAGGCAGAAGAGATTATTGCGGAGATAAAAGCTAACCCTTTAGTGGTCAGTGAATTCAAGGCGCGCAACGGTTCACACTCAGCACCTGCACCATTCAGGACTAGCACATTACAGCAGGAAGCATCACGCAAGCTAAGTTTTGCCCCTGCCCACACGATGAGGATAGCTCAGGCACTCTATGAGGGTCTGAACATTCCCGGGCGCGGACATACCGGGCTGATCACTTACATGCGAACAGACAGCCTCAGGATCTCGAATGAAGCACTGGATACATGCCGCAAGTTCATTGCCTCGAATTACGCGAAGGAATACCTGCCGGACAAGCCGAACATATACGGATCGCAGAGCAAAGCAAAAGTTCAGGACGCGCATGAAGCAATCAGGCCTACCGACATAACCCTAACGCCGGACAGCATAAAGGACGCACTTACACCCGAACAGCATAAACTGTATTCGCTGATATGGAGACGCTACACGGCCAGCCAGATGACTCCGGCAGTTACGGCCAAGACAACGCTTAAAGTTCAGGCAGGACGGGTTACGCTGAAGCAGGAAGGCGAGACTCTCGTTTTTGACGGCTGGAGCATATTATGGCCTCTTGACCTGAAAGGCAGTGTTGTAGCAAAGATTAATCCTGATGAGGTGCTTGACCTTGCGGACGTTCAGAGCGAGCAGAAATTCACGAAACCCCCGGCAAGATACTCTGAGGCCGGACTCATCAAGACGCTTGAAGAGAACGGAGTCGGACGTCCTTCAACATATGCGACTATTGCGGGGACTCTGGACAGCCGGGGATATATCGAGAAGAATGAGGAGAAAAGATTTTTCCCGACACCGCTGGGAATGACGGTAGATGATTTCCTTGCGCAGTATTTCAACCGCAAAGATTTATCCTCAATTGTTGACGCAGGATTCACGGCACAGATGGAGAAGGAATTAGACGAGGTAGAAGACGCAGAACGCAAATGGCTTGATGTTGTAGGAGAATTCTGGGGAGAGTTCTCGAATACCCTTGAGGAGGCTGAAGGAGCACCGAGAGTCCCGCTGCCTGAACCTGAACCTATAGGTGAGGCGTGCCCGGAATGCGGTCATGACCTCGTGAAGAAGCGCGGGAGATTCGGCGAGTTCATTGCGTGCTCGAATTATCCGGAGTGCAAATACACCAGACCGATACTCAGCACAATAGGCGTGAAATGCCCTAAGTGTCATGAAGGGGACATAGTGAGGCGCAAGAGCAAGAAAGGCAGGACGTTTTACGGGTGCTCAAGGTATCCTGACTGCGATTATGTTTCATGGAACAGGCCAGCGGGCGAGAAGTGCCCGGAATGCGGTGAAGACCTCTACAGGCGGGGTTCTACTGTGTTCTGCGAGAAGTGCAAATACAAGGCTCAAAGCGACAATATCGACGAATAAATTACTTAACTTCAGGAGGTTTGAAAATACCAGCCTCCTGTTTATTTATGCGGTATATCAAGTTTACGCAGAATCTTCATGAAATCCTCAGGGGAATTTTTGTTGTCCCGCAGTATGAGATATTCTATCCACCGTCCTGCTGATTAGTTTATAGTCCGTCTCACGGTCATACGGCAGGTTTTTATCCCGCGTAAAAGTCCTTTCAATGTTCTCTGCCGGAACGCCTGAACGTCTGCACAATTCATCAATCAACGGCTTCTCTACACTTTTTCCGATTGCGCTCCAAGCTCCTCCGCGTATCTGTAATTTTTTCGTGGCAAGGGCATTAATCACTAACAGGCTTTCACTCAGCGATAATTTTACGGTTATATTGTTGTAGCTTATTGTGATTGTTACTGCAATATCATTTTCTGCATCGTCTTCCAGTTCGGACAGAAGCTCACGAAGATAGGCAAAATTATTTTTGGCGGCAGATAATACTATTTCCCGTGAAGCACTGCCGTAAATATTCGTTATTGTCTTCTTGTTGAGACCTGCATATATTGCGGCCTCATCCGGTGCAATGTTTTCTGCCTCTATGAAGTGTTCTTGATACCACTGCATATTAATATCTTTGCCGTTGAATTTTGCGTCTACTATCTGCCTGAAGAATTTTATGCTGAAGTCAAAGAATAATGTATTGATGGCATTCACGACTTCATCACGGTAATCACATCCGCATAACAATTTGCTGACTGTATTTGCTGCTGATTTTTCCCCGAACGTCATAATATCCCGGCTCCTCACTGTCTATAACTGCCGCATAGTCTTCATTCATCTCGCACATTACGGGAATGCGTCCCATTCTTCTGGCTACCCGTCCGAGTGTCCCCGACCCGGCAAAAGGATCCAGCACTGCATCACCCTCAAACGAATAGTAGCGCAGAATCTTCCTGCACAGCTCTTCCGGAAACACGGCAGGGTGATTCTTATCGTATTTAGGTGCAATGTACCAGCAGTTAGACGTGTCAATTTCTTCTCCGTCATGCTTGTCGTATTCATCATAGGCTTTCATGTTACGGTCAAGAAGAAATGTGCAGTTCTTACGGTAAATCATTATGCTTTCCGTTATGCAGTTGGGCTTATAGGATAACGGCTTTCTTGTCTGACGGTATCCGCTTATTCTGTCCGGTACTGACGGTTCAGGCTTAATCCATATGATTTCGTCAACAAAATAATATCCTGACTCGGTCAATATCCTGTGCATGTCGTAATGTATCGGGTATCTTATGCTCTCAAACTCACGTCCCGGCCTCTTTGTGATTACGGGCGAAACGTTCACGATCATAAATCTTCCGTCCTCAAGAACACGGCAGCAGGAGCAAAAAATTTCTTTCATTCTCAACAGGTATTCATCATATGAAGTGTAATCGGAATATTCTCTTGCATTGTAATACGGCGGCGAGGTAAATATTAACTGTACACACTCATCATCAAGCTGTCCTAATGTATGTGCTGAATCACCTACAAGAAGAATGGGATTAGTGATTTTGTTCTTGGCCTGTAACTTTTCTCTTTGCTGGCGGAAATCATAATACGCGCTCATTTTGTCTATATTCTCATTGCGGTAATAATTACTGATTTTCTGCCGTAGCTGTGAAAACCTTTCATCGTCTCTGCTCTTATACAGGCAGGTTCTGAACATCTGGTATATTAATTCCATCGGGTTATTTTTGCTGAATGCCTCGCGTGATATGAACTCAAAAATTTTGTCGTTGTCGCTGTGCCGTCCGATTGAAGATACAGCCTCACGCCTAACATCGATACTTTCATCACTGTGAAAAATCCCAAGCAGCCTCGAAAAACTTTCCGGAGTTCTTTCTTTGCCGATAGATTTAACCTGTTCAACAGAGTACATGATAATATATTCACCATGAAAATTTTAGCATATACAAGAATGGGAAAATGACAGATATAACGATAATAGGTGCAGGGCTTGCAGGCTGTGAGGCATCATACCAGCTTGCACGGAGAGGCTTTCACGTTGACCTGTACGAAATGCGTCCGGCATTGCTGACACCGGCACACAAAACCGGGCTTCTTGCTGAAATAGTCTGCAGCAACTCTCTAGGCTCAGAGAACGTGAATGACCGCATCACCGCCGCAGGAATCCTCAAGGAAGAGCTAACCCTCATGGATTCCCTGATACTGTCATGCGCACAGGACTCAAGAGTCCCGGCAGGAGGAGCATTAGCCGTTGACCGCGAAAAGTTTTCGGGACTGGTTACGGAACGCATAACATCACATCCCAACATTACGCTGATACGGGAAGAATTTACGCACATTCCGGACGGTACAGCAATAATCGCTTCAGGGCCGCTAACGTCAGATACTCTTGCGCAGGCCATCAGGAACACAGCCGGAGAGCAGATACACTTCTATGATGCCGTTGCTCCCGTCATAATGCGCGACAGCATAGACATGCAGAAAGTTTTTGTGTCGGGACGTTACGGCAGGGGAGATGACTACATCAACTGTCCTATGAACCGCGAGGAATATTCACGCTTCTACGATGAGCTTATACACGCAGAACGTAATCTGCCTCATGATTTCGAGAAAGGGAAATACTTTGAGGGGTGTATGCCTGTTGAGGCCATTGCGGACAGGGGGCAGGATACATTACGATTCGGCCCGATGAAACCCAGAGGACTGCGAGACCCCAGAACGGGACATGAACCTTTTGCGGCTGTGCAGTTACGGCAGGACAATTCTGACGGGACGCTGTATAACCTCGTAGGATTTCAGACCGGCTTGAAGTGGGGAGAGCAGAAGCGCGTATTCTCCCTCATTCCCGGACTTGAGCACGCTGAATTTGTCCGGCTGGGCGTAATGCACCGTAACACTTCCGTCAATGCTCCGGCAGTTCTCGACGAATGGCTCAGGCTGAAGGAACGCAATAATATATTCCTTGCAGGACAGATTACCGGCGTTGAAGGATACATAGAGAGTACAGCAATGGGACTAGTCGCCGCCGTAAACATAGCCTGCAATTTACCGGCATGGCCGCGTGAAACTGCAATAGGCTCACTCCTGCATTACCTCAAAACTACAGACCCGAAACACTTTCAGCCGATGAATATCAATCTTGGCCTGTTCCCGGAACTCCCTAACGTGAAAGGCAAGAAGGAACGCGCAAAGATTCACCGTGATACAGCCGTCAATGCGCTAAAGGAGTTCATGAAGTCATTATGATTTACGTTGTCGGTATTGGTGCAGGAGGTCATGACGGGATCACGCCGAAAGCCCTTAATGCGTTAATATCGTGCGATGTCGTCATGGGTTACGCGACATACATAGACCTGATACGGGACTTGCTTCCCGGCAGAAAGTTTCTGTGCTACTCAATGAGGCAGGAACGGGAACGGTGTATTGACGCTCTGAAGTTCTCCCGTGATGGCTCGGTTGTCGGCTTGGTGTCGGGAGGGGATCCCGGAGTCTACGGCATGGCTGGGCTTATGCTGGAAGTTTCGGCAGGTTCAGGCGAGGAGGTTCGCATCATTGCGGGCATTACTGCGGCGAATGCGTGCGCGGCTGTTCTCGGTGCTCCGCTGATGAACGATTACGCAGCAATCAGCCTCAGCGACCTGATGACCTCATGGGACGTTATAGCGGAAAGATTGAAGTATGCGTGTATGGGGGATTTCGTGATATGTCTCTACAATCCTGCCAGCAATCACAGGCCGGAACACTTCAGGCGGGCATGTGAGATTATGCTCCGGTACAGATCTCCGGACACTCCTGCGGGGTATGTGCGCAATGCCGGGCGCAACAGAGAGACCTGCGGAATAATGACCCTGGGAGAAATAAAAGAGTGCAGGGTAATTGATATGTCCTGCACCGTAATTGTAGGTAACTCTAAGAGCTGTATACTTGACGGAAAAATCATTACCCCCAGAGGCTATGAACTCAAAGCATAAGAACAGCACCCGTTAAGCGTATCATTTGCAGAAACTCTGACCGAAGCATCAAGTGATAATCTTTCAGTGATGAGCTTCACCAGCAGAGGCCATCTGTTTGCAATCCCGCCGGAAAATATCAGGCTTTCTGTAATGCAAAGCCCTTCGCTGACTCTGCCTGCCGAACGCACAAAGTTATCCGCCATACGGTGTATCACTGCTCCCATAAGATTATCCAGCGTGAAAGAATATTCGCCTATGTCTGTTATGCTGCCTGTAGTACTTGAAGTTGCTGCATTCTCAAAGAAGCTCAAATCACACGCAATCCCTGCACCTTTGCCGCCGTTCACTGCCGCATCATATATCTTCTGCCACACTTCCGAATCGCTGACCTCATTCCGGAATCTCTCCGCAATACTCTTCACGAACCTGAAATATACATTCAGTGCCCTTCCCGAAGGTATATGCGGAATCGTCCGGATATATTTCCCGCCGAAGTAAGGCCGTATCTGCCAGTCCCCGAATTCCGGAATATCAACGATCCTGCTGGCCTGCGCACCAGTGCCTATGTTGAACGACAATTCCGGCTCATGCTGAAACCCGCTCCCAAGCAATGCCGCCTGCTGATCTCCTATTGCAGGGAGAATGCAGAATCTTTTGTGCGTTACTGCCTTTGTATTTATCTCTGGGAATATTACTGCTTTTATGCCGAGTGCTGAAATATATTCGTGATTCCAGTCCTGCCGCGTAAGATCATATAATCCTGTTGCTGCTGCATTAGTGGGGTGTATATATGGCTGTCTGCCGCTAAGTATCCTGATGATGTAGTCGCCTAATGTGTAGAAATACAGCCGTCCTGTCTTGCTGGTTATAACGTTATTGCACAGCCACGAAAGGTTGCATGACGGCAATCCTGAGCGCAACGGCATACCTGAATTGCGCAAGAAATCATGCCCCCCCCCACCCCCGTAAATGTACGTATTTCACTGAAAGGACACAATTCTCTCTGCCAAGAAATATAATCAGTAAACGGGCTTCCGTCCTCGTATGCAAGAATGAAGCCGTGCATCTCATTAGAGAACGCCAGCGTTATATCATTCAGTCCGGATGACAGAGAAGCAATCATCTTACGGACAATTTCAACCAATGCCTTTATATGCGCTGGATTCATTATGTCAGAATTCAAATCAACCGCTGGTGCTGACTCGTGTAGCTGTTTTACGAGAACATTATCATCAAATAATGCCCCCTTGATGAAACTTGCACCGCAGTCAATCGCTATAATATTCATGCGTAGTCCTCAAGTATTCGTAAAAAATTTCCTTGAGCTTTGTGTTAATCTCCATAGGATGAACTGAAAGCCCGCCTTTCCCGTCAGGCATAGCGAAAGATAATACATTGCCGCGAACTTTCTTGTCCGTGCTGATTATATCGAACAGTTCACCGGGATTTTCTATGGTTATTTCCTGCGGTATAAATGCCCTCCTGATGAATGCCTTAATATCACCGTAAGTGCTGTACTCTGTCAGCCCTTCTCTGTAAGCGATAAAGTTCACGACATCGATTCCCCATATAACACCCTCGCCGTGAGGAATTCTGTTGCAGGTATATGCCTCCAGAGCATGTCCGAAAGTATGTCCGTAGTTTAGGACTCTGCGCAGGTCAGATTCAAATTCATCAGCTTCAATTATCTCTTTCTTGACGTTAAGGCCCCAGTGAATGTATTTTGCTATCTCGCCGCAAGGAATATACTGCTTCAGTGTCTTTATATCCGCATAAAATTCCGGGTGTCCGGTCAGCGAGAACTTCAGCAGCTCTCCCCAGCCGTTAAGATAGTCCTGATGCGTTAATGTCTTCAGGAAACCGGTATCAATAAATATTTTTTTCGGCGGATAAAATACTCCGATCTGATTCTTATACTGGCCGAGATTTATTCCGCACTTTCCGCCTATACATGAATCGCACATTGCAAGAAGCGTTGTAGGGAAAAACTGCCATTCTATGTTGCGCAGGTAGAGATTGCTCGCTATAGTCGTAACGTCCTGTGTTATTCCGCCGCCGAAACAGTATATTATCCAGTTCTTTTTTACGCCGAGATTCTTCCAGAAAGTTATTATCTCCATCACTGTATCCATATTCTTGCGAGACTCAACTGCTTCCATGAGGTAAACTTTTCTGCGGTCAATCCCTGAAAATTTATCTTCGTACAGCCTGAATACATTTGCATCAATGACAAATGCCGCATCTTTATCCGTCAGCGCAATACCATTAACGAACTCAACGGAATAATCATACAGTCTTGATTTTATGTTAATCTTGTCCATATTAATACCTCCATTCATCTGCATGTAAATCCTCCGTCAACCGGAATAACCTGACCCGTTATGCTCTGGTTCATATCCGAACACAGAAAACAGCATAATTCTGCAATCTCTTCTGCCTCCTGAAGCCGTCCTGTAGGTATATTCTGCCTTATGTCCTCAATCTCCTGCGGTGATAGATTTTTGCGGGTCATCTCCGTCATGACGTAGCCAGGTGCTACAGCATTCACCAGCACGTTATCCCCGGCTGTCTCCAGCGCGAGGGACTTAATCAGGCCGTTCATTGCGTGTTTCGATGAACTGTAAGGTATCCGCCTTTCACGTGAGACGATACCGTATAGCGAAGATATACCTATAATCCTGCCGTAATGATGAGTGCGCATATACGGCACTGTGCATTTCAGTATGTGCATGAACGAGAAAAGGTTTACCCTGAAGACTTTACCGAGAACTTCGGGTGCAAGCTCCTCAATTCCTGCAAGTTCATTCACACCCGCGCAGTGAATCACCATATCAGGCTGTGAAGTCATAGTGTCAAGGAATGAATCTATTGCTGCCTCATTCAACAAATTCATATCCCTTGATGGTGGGGCGATAACTTCAGCACCGCAGCTGGAAAAACACTCACAAATTGCCCTGCCTATCCCGCCATGTCCTCCGGTGATAAGCAGGGTATGTCCTGTCATATCTATATTCATTGCTTCTCATATACAGGAATAATCATATCCTGTTCAAGCTCCTCATCACTTAGAGAAGGATTCATGTATTCAAGAGGCAGTGATTCCATCTGTCCGTCTTTGCGCTTGTATGATACCTGCTTGGGACGCACAGGCATCTCTATATCTGTGTGAACCTGAACGATAACAGGCCCGTCATGATTCAGAGCTTCTTGAACCTTTGCGCCAAGTTCCGTATTGCCGTATATGTTCATTGCCTTCAAGCCGAAAGCCTCAGCAACTTTAGCGAAGTCCGGCAGCGTAACATTTGAGTCTGCATCACACGCCACAAAATGACGGTCAAATATATTCGTCTGTGTTGCATGTATCGTAGCGTAACCCTTGTTGCACAGCACAAATATTTTCACCGGAAGATTCAGCCTTCTCACGGTCTCCAGCTCCTGAATGTTCATCGCAAATCCTCCGTCGCCGTTCACGCATACAGTTCTGCGCCGTCCTCCTGCAAGACACGCACCGATAACAGACGGAAGGCCGTAGCCCATAGACGCAAGCCCCTTTGTCGTGAAGACTCTCTGCCCCTTCTTGACCCTGAAAGTCTGCATGGATACGTCAATGCAGCTTCCGGAACTCCCGGCAACATAAATATCATCAGGTTTCATGTATTTTGAGATTGTCTCAAGAAGGCAGTATGTGTTCACGCTCCCTTTCTGATCCCAGTATTCAGGCAGAACCAGCGGATATTTTCTGCGCATATCGTTTCCATAGGCAAACCATTTTTCACGCGGCTTCCTGGTGATTTTGTCCCTGTGTTTCAGCATCAAAGAGATGAAATATTTTGCATCAGCACACACAGGCAAATCTGGACAGACATTTATTTTGTGAAGTTCGTTGTGATCTATGTCAACCATAACTTTTACTGCCCCGCGTGCAAAACCGTCAAAGTTATAGCCCGTCTGAAGAAGATTCAGCCTTGCACCTATGCTCAGGAAGAAATCAGAATTTTGCTGCATGAAATTCGCGTACCTGTGGCCAAGCCCGCCCGGCCTGCCGTAGTATAACGGGTTAGTTTCTTCGATTAAATCTATTCCGTTCCATGTAGTTAGCACAGGAATATTCAGAACATCAGCAAGCTCCTCAAAATCACTCACAGCACCGGCAGAACGAATCCCGTTCCCTGCAAGAATTACGGGACGTTCTGACCTGTTGAGCATATCTATAACCTGCATTACCTGATTCTCTATAAGTTTCAGTTTCTTGGGAATGTTCAGAGGCTCATAGCGTATCAGCTTTTCCTCATCAATCACTGAGGCCTGAATGTCAAGCGGTATATCAAGCCATACAGGACCTTTCCTTCCGTTAGCTGCCTCGTATAATGCTTTGTCCATGTGATATGCGATAAGCTGCGCATCATCGACGAGTGCGGCATATTTAGTGATGGATTTCACCACCGAGATAATATCAAGCTCCTGCATTCCCTGCTGTCTTATGCCCTGAGCGTTAATCATGTCCATACGCTTGACCTGTCCGGACACAACGAACATCGGCGTAGATTCCAGATATGCACCTGCAACTCCGGTAAGCGCATTCGTACCGCCCGGACCTGTCGTAACCATCAGAAGTCCTATATTGCCGTTTACCCGTGCATATGCTTCGGCAGCAATAGAGCAGGCCTGTTCATGTATGCACGGGACATACTGAATGACTTTGCTTTTTCCCAGCGAGTCGTTCAGGTGCATAGCCCCTCCGCCGGGAATCATAAACATGTGCCTTGATCCTGTCTCTTCAAGACGCTTGATCACATAATCAGATAGTTTCATCATTATGCGCATTCCTCCGAATTGAAATAGCTATCTGTTACGAACTCTATATCCCTGCAGTTCTCTGCTTTAAGTTTAAAGTCCATGAACATTCCTTTAATTTCCTCATTCAGTTCGTCCCATTTGTTGTCGGGATTCAAGGATGGCAGGTAAGGATCTGCGTAGCTCTCGTTGTATTTTGTCCTGAATCCGTCAAACCCTGCCGAAGATACTTTTTTGATGCCAAGCCAGTCCATTAACCTCAAACAGCATATCATTGCGTTATCGAAATGAGGCCAGCCCTGTTTTATTGCATGGTCATAAGCAATAATCAGTTCATTATTGCCTGGTGATGTTTTTATGTTGGAGAGAACTATTTTTTTCACGTTCCCGAAGGCATCTCCGGAAGTTTCACGGGCATATTCATATCTTGCAGGATTAACGAAGAAGACATAATCATAATCATATCCCGGCAATATAGCATTCACGCCTATCACTGCAGAATTATTCTGCCTGATATATGCCTTTATCCTGCCTTGTTCGCTCAATGAGGATTTGCCCGGAGCAATAAGCAGAATATCTCTTCCCGCAAATGCCTCTTGCAGTTCCTCTTTCGCGGCCGAGTCATCAACCTTGCGCCCCGCAATGTCAAGATATTTCTGCTCAAGAAGGTCATAATCATATTTACGTCTGTCTTCAGGATTCATTGAGCTGATTATGTTGCGCATATCACGTGCATTTGTCCTGTGGTTATTTAGAAGGTAGGCTATGTTGTTCACGTGGCAGCAGTAAAGCCCGGCTATGAAATACGGCGTGGAATATCCCCATCTGTAACGTTCCTGAAACCAGCCCATATAAATATCAATAGCATCAAGAACAGCATCAATATTGTAATGCCCGCCGCACTTTCTGTTCAGGTAACTCACTGCAAGCTCAGTCGTGGCATTCCCTGCACCGCGTCCCATTCCGCACAGGCTGGAGTCTGCCATGATACTGCGGCTGCTGTCCTTGAAGTATTTGATGAATGCTATGGTGAGAGCAAAAGACAATGACTGGTTATTGTGCGAATGGAATCCTAATTTTATTTCAGGGAGCAGGTATTTATCCAGAACACTGACTATCCTGAACAAATCCTCCTCATACATTGCACCGAAAGTATCTACAACCGATAATGCTGCAGGTTTTACCTTGTTGACCTCTTCAGCCAGTGCCTTGAGATCCTCATCACTGTAGGCTAATGTGTTGGCGGCCTGAAAAAATACCTTGTAGCCTTTCCCGCGTATTTTCCGCCCAACTTCAACGCCTTCAACGTGCCTGCCGTGAGGAAAAACAACGCGTATTGCATCAATGGACTTGCCGTCATAATTGGGGAGATAATCCAAGTCGTAACGATCCCAGTCGATCATTACAGTGTAAGTAACGTTGTTGTTTCGTGATATAAGATAGGGTTTCAAATCATCAGGTACATGAAAAAAACTGCTCCCTTCTTCGTGTTCCTTATTCTTAAGCCATCCACATTCAATAACATCAATTCCAGCGTCTTGAAGTTTATTGATTATTCCGCAGATGGCAGGTTTCCCAAAATGAGAGTCTACGATATAAGCACCGTCTCTCAGAGTACAGTCAAGCAACTGAATATTATTCACTTTAAGACTTCCTCCAGAATTTTATTGCATCTGACGAATTAAATTGTGAAATAATTATAGCAAAGGCATACATGAAAGGCAGAGAACTTAGTGAAGTCATTAATTATTGTTATGTCGTTTATATCGGTTATACCCGTACCGAAAAGATTTATCCCCGAATGGAACGAACAAACCCTGAAATATTTTTGTCCTATGCTGGCAGTGTCAGGGCTTGTGTTCGGGCTGTTATGGCAGTGTCTGTGGCTCATCCTGCCGCTAAGATTACGGGGCTTCATCATGATGCTCTTGACTCTTGCACTTACCGGAGGACTTCACACTGACGGCCTGATGGATACGTGTGATGCGGTATTTTCGCGCAGGGACAGGGATACGCGCCTGAAGATATTATCCGACACACATGCTGGATCATTCGCGGTCATGGGGTGCGTGATTATTCTTACGGCAAAAACATTACTGTTCACGGAACTTCCTGCACACAGCACAGATATATTTTTCATTCCTGTATATTCACGGTTTGGCATGGCAATAATGCTGAATGTGTTGCCCTTCGCGAAGTCTAATGGCTTGGCCGTAATGCTGGGAGCTTCAAGGGATAAGCGCAATAATATCTTCTTTGCGTTAATGTCTGTTATGCTGTTCGTGTCGGGAGGAAGAATCATTGCGTGTGCTTTCTGGGTTTGCCTTGCGCTGTGGTGCAGAATGTGCGTAAAGATTTTCGGCGGCATAACCGGTGATCTGCTCGGTGCGTTCGTTGAAGTGTCTGAAGCTGTTATGCTGGGAGTGATGGTGTGTTGCATTTGATTTTAGGCGGGAGATACATGGGCAAAAGAGAATACGCAGAGAAATTATACGGCTCGTTTGATATTATTTTCGACATGGAGAAGCAAGACCCTGAAAGCATAACATGTACAGGCTTAATCACAAATATACATACTGGAGTGAAGAAGCTCATGCAGAAAAATATAGATCCGTATGATTTCTTCATGTCCCGCATAGATATGCTCAGGCAGTGCGTGATTATCGGCGATGAGATCGGCGGAGGAATTGTCCCGATAGATGAATTTTCGCGGAGATGGCGCGATGAGACCGGTAAACTGTATCAGGCACTTGCACGGGAAGCAGATATTGTTGACCGGATATTTGCGGGGCTTGCGCTTAGATTGAAGGGGTGAGTGAATGAAGTATATATTTTTCGACATTGACGGAACATTAGTCAGCCACGTCGGAGTCAGCCACATTCCCGACGAGACACGGAAAGCTGTAACATTACTGCGTGAGGCCGGGCACATTCCGGCAATAGCTACAGGCAGGGGGGCATTCCTCGCGCATCAGACGGCGTTAGAGTTCGGCATAGATTCGCTTGTGTGCTCAGGAGGCGCGCAGGTCATATCGCACGGCCAAGAGATATTCACGGCATGGTTTCCTGATGATGAGCTAGACGCATTCCGGGAGGTTGCTGCGGAATTCCCGGACAGGACTGCGGCAATAGATGACAGATACCTGTACGCGGGACAGGCTTTCGGGGCGTTCTACGATTACTTCAACGGTCAGGCGGGCTATAACTGCATCAGGCCATTGAACGCAATGAAGCGCGCAATAATCTGCTACGTGATGATCCCTCCCAGACTCCTGACACATGAGCACGGATTGTTCTTTTCACCTCCTGATGGCGTGAGGCTTGAACTTATGCGGGACTTCACCGAAGCAAGATGTGCGGGGACATCAAAATGGAAAGGCATAGAGAGGCTGATAGAACATGAACGCGCCAATATTGATGACGTTATCGTTTTCGGGGACGGCCCTAATGATGCGGAAATGATAGGACGCGCAAATATAGGCGTTGCTGTGGGGAAATCTTCGGACGAGGCAAAAAAGGCGGCTGATTATGTCTGTGATGATATTGACGATGGCGGAATACTGAAGGCATGTAAACATCTCGGCCTGATATGAGCAACAAAAAAACTTCCGCATGTACCGTGTAATGAGTGTTCTGACCCGTCCCTAATAAGACATTAAGTCTGTGGCATTAGCCTGATATAAACGAGTGTTGGCTCAGAACGTAATCACTATCACGAATACCGCAGAAGCATGTGATAAATTATAGCAGGTTTACGAAAAAATTTATTGCGAGGTTTTAATTGAGATGAAAAATTTTCGGCGTATATTAGCTGTCGTAATTCTGTTATTCACCGTCTCAAGTGCAGACGCTTTAACCCGTGCATCATTCATGGCGGGACTGCTCAACGCAAGAGCAATAGACTGGAGCGAATCCCCGGAATACTCACAGGCAGACTCTGCGGCATTCCTTCTGCGTACAGGCTACATCACAGACGATGCCGGGGGACTCGAATCGGGCGTTACGCGGCGTGAGGCGTTAAGGTGGTGCATAGAGAGTCTCGGGCTTGCGTTTGAGGCCGAAATGCTCAGTGATTACCCTTCAGGCTACAGCGATGCAAACATACTTTCGGACTTTGAGCGCGGCTGTCTCGTCGTTGCATCGAACATGACCCCTCAGCTTTTCCCTAAAGCTCCCTATTTCAGGCCTCATGACGGACTCACGCAGAAGGAAGCAGATTCATTATTGTCCGCAGTCAGTCAGGCAAGCACAAATTCGCTCCGTCTGGACATGATACGCAACCCGATTCTAGGACTCCGTGTATATCTTCACCGTGAGGGAGTGCCTTCCGGGATTCCGGGCTGGAGGGTGTACGCATACGGCATCGACAAGAATACAGCCAACAACATAAAGAATATGCTCAAGTCTCAGGGCATAGAGTCCAGCATTGCAGGTACAGGCGTAAGGACGGCAAAACTTGAGGATTATTATATTGTGCGCAGGTTTATAGCGTTCCTAGAGTTCCGCAAAATCAAGTATAAGATTATGCCCGTCATGACCAATCCCAATACAAGAATAGTCCCAAGATACTGGGTAATGCTTACGATAGACCCGTCGCGCTGGAAAATGCTCCCGATATTTGCAGGCGGCGGCCCTTGGGATTTGAGCACACTGTCATACATAACTTCGGTTAATGGTGCGGACGCGGCAATAAACGGCGGATTCTTTGCCGTAACGAAAGCAGGAAAGGGCTACCCCATAGGCGTGCTGAAGGCTAACGGCTATGATCTCAGCACAGAACCCCACGCAGGACGCGGAACTATGGCATGGGACAGCTATGATGATGCGGTGTTCTCTCTGGCATCGGGCGATGTCATTGACTGGTACGCAAAGAGCAACGCAATTCAGGCCGGCCCCCTCATGCTGTACAACGGAAATGCTATATGGGCAGATGAGGGCTTCAACAGCGCGCTGATCTCCGCACGGCATCCCCGGTCCGCTGTCGGCATGAATACTTCAGGGCAGTGGGTGTTCATGATTGTGGACGGGCGCAACGGTATGCACTCTTCCGGAGCAACTATATCGGAACTTACGGAAATATTACGCTCCCAGAACGTGAATTATGCCTTGAATCTTGACGGAGGAGGCTCAACGGAGATAATCATAAACGGCAGAATGTACAACCTGCCTTCAGACGGATATGAACGCAATATCAGCTATGCTTTGGGCGTTTTATCGCGTGAATAAATTTTTGTGCTACAATAACCGCCATAATTACATTTCTTTAATGAAGAAAGGCTGCGTGTAGAAACATGAAAAAACTTTTAGTATGCGCTTTACTTGCAGGGCTTATAGCTTCCCTTGCAGCTCCCGCAATGGCATGGGATGCGGCCAAGCAGAAGGACTTAGGGCAGGATGCCAACAAAATGCAGTGGTGGCTTCTGGATTTCGGCAAGGACACTAACGGCGTTCCTTATGCAGTAACCAGAAAGTATTACACCAACACAACAATCAAGAATGAGACGATCGAGCTGCTTATGTCGAAGTTCGGAATTTCTCCGGAAGTTGCTGGAAGCCTCTATTTCACCGAGTACGGCTATGAGTACACAGAGGACGGCAAACAGTTTGCATTGACGTATCTGCGCCATTTCGACATGCTCGGCAACGAGATTCACGGCACAGTATATGATGACAGCTCAGAGGCCACAGCGAAGACATTTGCGGCAATTCCGGCAGGGTCAACACCGGCAAAAGCAGTGAATTACGCTCTGGACAGACCTGCAACAACAACGACTAAAGCTGCAACAACAACAAAGAAGAGCACAGTACCTACAAAGAGAGTTGTGCGCAAGAAGTAACGGAACACATTTTTATGTTTCCTCCCGTTCACTCGGGGGGAAATTTTTTTATGGGAAATTTTTACGGGCTTCTGATATGTTGAGATAAAATCTTAATGTAACTCTTATCTAATACAGCAGATACCTTCAGTTAAGGCGGGAAAATTTTATGTGAATGGGAAAATTAATATGCTCCGTTCCTGCTGAGTACGGCGTAAACAGTCCTTAGAAGTATTACAATATCAAGCCACAATGACCAGTTCCGGATATAGTATAAATTCATTTCCTTGCGCATTTTTGTTTCTATGTCGCTTCTTCCGCTGACCTGCCAGAAACCTGTAACGCCCGGCTTGACGGTGTAAATTTTTTTCGCAACGTAATCGCCGTAAGCAAAGTCAACATCACTCTGAATCAATGGTCTTGGCCCAACAAGGCTCATCTCTCCGCGAAGTACGTTGAAAAGCTGCGGTATTTCATCTATGCTCGTTTTCCTGAGCAGTGCTCCTATTTTGGTTAGTCTTGGATCGTGCTTGAGTTTTATTCCCTGATGGTAATCTGATAGTATCTGCGGATCTTTGAAGAGTTCTCTTGTCATTTCCTCTGCATTTGTCTTCATTGTACGGAACTTGCAGACCTTGAAGTGTTTTGTCTTCCATCCTACCCTGTCCTGAATGAAGAATACCGGGCCACTATCCTCGCGCTTTATCTTGTATGCCGCCCAAAGCATTAACGGTGAAAAGAGTATCAGTGCGACAACTGCTCCCGTATAGTCCATTATTCCCTTGATGAATCTGTTCAGGGGGTTGCGCAGACCCTGAGAGGCAGAAATTACCGGTAACCCGTCAACATCGCGCATTGAGGCGGAAAATGTCGTCAGCATGTACATATCCGGAATGTAGTGCACCTGCTTGACCCTGAACTCTACGATGTCAAGTATGTGCGTCAGAAGGCTTCTTGAGGCCGTAGAAATTGCTACAGCGGCTTCATCTACAGGATAGGCATCACATATCTTCTCAAAATCCTCAAGGCATCCCAGCACAGGAAATCCAGCTATGGACGTTCCCAGCTTTTCTTTGTCGTCGTCAAGGAAGCCGATAACCCTGCATGACGTGAACGGGTGAGAGACCATTTTTTGCGCGAATAGTTCTCCGGTTTTTCCTGCACCTAGTATTATCATGTGCGTAACCAGAAGCCCCGATGCAAAGAATATCCTCCTGAAGGCGTACCGGACAGCAAGACACAAAGGCACAAAGAAGAGAATACCCGCTGTAAGTACAAATCTCGACAGGTCAAATTTCTGCGAATAAAGATAAAGTACTATCACTAACAGAATCAGTGCGGCAGATTTCACTACGGCTTTGACTTCATCCCAGAATATCCAGTTCTTGAACTCATACAGGGAATTGAAATAGAACACGGCAAGCATAATACCGACAAGGAATGCCATTATCTGAAAAGAAAAACCGGCAGTGCCCTTATCTATCCATAAAACTATAACTGCATGAAAACTCAGCCAGCATAAAAAGACATCTGCCAGTGCCTGCACAAAAACTAGAAGTGTATGGATAAAACCTGCATAATTTTTCATGATTTAAAAGTATATCA
>CAJOES010000021.1:0-38681 GCA_905233455.1 uncultured Synergistales bacterium
GCCTCAATCTCCCCTAACTTCTCCTCAAAACCGTAAATAGTAGGGTCAATCGTATCTACGGTTTTATTCAGCTCGTCCATAAGCCTGAAGCGTTTATTTTTCGGCAGCTGATTCGAGAAACGTTTTATCTTCAGCAGGGATTGAAGGTAGTTGCGCTCATACGGCATAACCAGCTTTGCGGCCATCAACGCGCTCGGTGTGGGTTCGTCGAGGAATAATCTAGCCATCTCAAGATTCTCTTCAACCTCCATCTCGTCATACCATATCTCCGACAATATCTCCATGAACTTTTTGCGCTCGCTTCCCCGTGCCAGCCTTCTTGCTGCCCGGTCAATCTTCTTCATTCCCCCCCTGAGATCCTGCAGTACAGCACCCACCTTCAAGGACGGCAGGGAGTATTCCGCGATATATTCAGCCTCATACTCAATCAATACCTGACGGCGCAATAACCTCCCGAATGACGGCCTGAGCTTGATCACAGCAGGTTCAAGCAGTTTCGCCATGAGCTTTCGGAACTCCGGCCCTGTCCTGAACGGCTGACACTCATACGGCGAATCTTTCAGGAACGTAACATAACCGGGATCGAACAGACCTTTACGTCCTGCACGGCCAGACATCTGCAGGAATTCATTTTTCGTGATGGGCTTGTAGTTGAAGTAGTTCACGAGCTGGGCAAATATCACGAACTGTGCAGGAAGATTCACACCCAGCGCAAGAGCATTAGTCCCGCACACAGTATCGAGCAGCCTCTCACGGAATGCGGACTCAACCAGCAGCTTCTCTTTCGGGAGCATACTGCCGTGATACAGCCCTACGCCTTTAAGCAGGCATGTATTCATGTGTTTCACTTCAAGTATCTCTGCAAGCTCATTCAGGCGTTTGACGTTCTGCGGAGGGATTCTGCGGCGCGTTGATGCAATCTTCTCGGCAATGTCCATTACTCCCTTCTGTGAGAACAGAAACACTAGAGCATCATGAATATTGTATGCCTTCACGGGGTTATTCGGCTGGAAGATTAATTCAGTTACGCGGGTCTTGGCCGCATGTATCACAAATTCCCGCTCGCATATTTCCGACAGATAACGGCCTATATTCTTTACGCTTCCCAGTGTTGCCGACATCACTAAAATCGGCGTGTCAGGGTTGGTGTTCTTTATGCCGTCAATATATGTCCGTGCCCTGTCAGAATCGTTGAAGATATAGTGAAACTCATCAACAATCAGTCTCTGTCCCGGAAGCCGGGCATATTTCATCGTGTATATTTCCTGAGTACAGCAGATTATTCCCGCCCCTTCATTGCGCTTGAAGTCCCCGGTTTCGAGGCCGACATCAAGCCCCATTCTGCGCAGGTCTAAATAGCGTTCGTTGCTGAGTGCCTTAATCGGTGCAGTGAAGATTATTCGCGAGGCTTCCGGGTTAGGGTTAATGCTTCCGTCCCGCAATATTATTCCTGCCCATAAATATGCAACTAATGTCTTTCCTGATCCTGTTGGTGCTGTGAGTACTGCGCTGTGATTCTGGATATGGTTTATTGCGCGGATCTGCCACTCGTAAAATTCCATGCTCAATGTGTAATTTGTCCCTCGTAAAGATAGTAATTAACGGGCAGTTCGTAAGCCGGGTTCTGTCTGGTTAACGGTCATTTATCTTGAGAGTCCCTCGCGGAACACTTCCAGCGATCCATACCCGGAGAAAAGCGGGCCGCTTTGTATCTCCCTATTAGATCTTGCTTCGGATGGGGCTTGCATAGCTCATAGATTGCTCCATGACTGGTAGGCTCTTACCCGTACCATTTCACCATTACCGGCAAATAACCGGCTGTATCTTTTCTGTTGCGCTTTCCCTCAGATTGCTCCGGCTGGACGTTATCCAGCATCCTGCCCTGTGAAGCCCGGACTTTCCTCACATATTCATCATATGCGCGACCGTCTGAACTGCCCGTGAAAATTATTGTATCATGACATTATATGAATAACGCGTATAATATAGCAGAAGTAAACAGCCAGCAGTAATGCAAGAGAACTGTTTTTCAGCTACATTTTCAACTACAAAAAAGTTAAAATCATTCAGTGCTTACAATCATTCACAAAGATAAATCACAAATTAGATTCTATATCAGCGAACGCTTGTATATTCCAGTAAACATATCTGCGGCAGTCCCAAGAATATTATCGTTGAAATCATATTCCTTCGTATGAATAGCCGGATAGTTTTCGCCGTTCCCGACATAAAATATCGCGCCCGGAATCTCTTTCGTGTAGTGTCCGAAATCTTCAGAGGCTCTTATAGCTTCCGGCATGTCTATAACGTTCAGCCCCAGAGTCTTTGCGGCCGTCTTCACGCGGTGAACGCAGTCCGAATAGCTGACAGTCTCCGGGAAGTAGTCGCATTCCGAGAAACTTACTGCAAGCCCGTGCTCGTGTGCAATCTCCGAAGCCTTAGCGCGTATCATTCCGGCAAAGTCGCGCATATCCTGTTCACGTTCTGTCCTGAGAGTCAAAGACACTTCAGCATCAGCCGGGGACATGCCAAAATTTTTGTCGCCGAGATTTATATTTATGACGGTGTACCATAAGTTGCGCGCAGTGAACTTCCCGCACAGGTTCTCGGCCTCAAAGATAAGCAGTGCTACAGAGTGTGCCGGGTTAATCCCTTTCTCCGGTTCGCTTGCGTGTGATTCCTTGCCGGTAAACTTCACCGTCAGTCCCGTTGATGCGCACTGGCACAATCCTGCACGTACAACTATGCTGTTCTCCGGAAAGCCGCTCCAGTTGTGGAATGCGTATATCTCCGTGATATTCCGTTCACGCAGAAGGCTGGCACATTCCCGCGCTCCTGCCCCGGTCTCCTCTGAATGCTGGAAGATGAGATACACGGATCTTCTGCGCTCAAGTTCCGGCAGCTCCAGCCCGAAGCCGCAAAGTGCCGCACAATGCCCGTCATGCCCGCACTTATGGGAGACTCCGGGATTGCGCGAGGCATACGGCAGGGATATTCCCTCATCTATCGGCAATGCGTCCATGTCTGCACGGAAGGCTATTGCTCTTGTCCCTTCAACGTAGCGTGAGGCATAAAACCATTTCCCGCAGTCAACAACAGCAAGATCCGTATTTGCCTCGATGAAGTCCATTAACCGGCGTTTTGTGTGCGTCTCATGCCCGGAAAGCTCCGGATATTCATGCAGTTCATGACGCAGTTCTATTATCTTCTGTAAGTTTTCTTCCCTCAAAACATAATCACCTCTGATATGCAGTTCTAATTCAGGATTATATATTACTGAAGTCCTGAGAAAGTTTCTGTATGATAAGTCCTGCCCTCTAAGTCCTTCCATGAGAAGCCGTCATCATCGAGAATCATATAACTGCGCTGGCTGTTCCGTCTTGGCCTGGAGACTGAGCCGGGACAGAAATCGAAATATCCTGCCCTGCTCAATTCCCATGAAGCTGCGTGCGTGTGCCCGTGAAGCAGTATACTTCCAGACGCTAGAGCCGGAATAGATCTGTGCCCGTGAGCCGCAAATATGAGCCTGTCATGCGCAAACAGCAGGCAGTATTCAGCCATAACCGGAAATTCAAGCATGGCCTGATCTTCCGGGTAATCGCAGTTGCCCCTGACACAGAGTATAGTTTTATCTCTGCTCAGGCTGTTCAGCATTCCGGCGGTCTCTCTGTCCCCGTCTAAAATATCTCCCAGCAGAAGCACCGTATTGACTCCTTCCTCATAACATGCCTTAATGAGTTTGGTACAGTAGACTGCGAAGCCGTGAATATCTGAAGCTATCAGAATTTTATTCATGAACAAATAATCCTCCTGCGTTAGGCCGTGTTCAGTCAGTTATATCCACGTCAGGAATAATTTGAATCGTATAGTCCGGGTATAAATCCTTCAGTTCATGAAGCAATATGCTGACTGCCTCTTTCTGCGCGACATCAAAGCTCAACACGACATCAAACCTTATGTTTTTGCCTTCAAGATAGAAGCCGTGAACCTGTAACGCCCATTCATGCGCAAGAACTGTTTTTTGTACCTCATCGCGAATTTTCACAGCAAGTTCATTCTTTGTGTTGTATGAATACACGCTGATTCCGGCTAAAACGACTCCAGTTTCCTTGTATGTCCGCAGCTGAACCCTCCGTGTCAGCAAGTCAACCTCATCAACTGTCATAACGTCAGGCAGCTCAAGGTGAACAGCACCATAACTTTTATTCGGGCCGTAATCGAACAGCACCAGATCATAAGCTCCTATGACTTCAGGCTCCTCAAGAATAATAGATTTGATTCTTGTGCTGGTTTCAGCGTCAGTCCTGTGTCCTACAAGGTCATTCAGCGTCTCCCTCATCATCTCTATACTTGCCTTAATGATCACAGCGGCAATAACTACTCCGACATATGCCTCTAAGGATATTCCGGAGAGCAGGAATATGATTGCAGAGACGAGAACGGAAGCGGACAGAACCGCGTCAAATGATGCGTCTGAACCGGAAGCGATCAATGCGCCGGAATTTGCTTTTTCCCCCTGTGCCTTGACATAGCGGCCTAATACCAGTTTTACCGCAATAGCCACAGCGATAATGAAAAGGTCAATGAGATTGTAATTTGCTGTTTCAGGAGTGATGATTTTCTTTACGGATTCGACAAGGGATGTTATGCCGGCATAAAAGACGATAGCTGACACCAACATTGAGCTGATATATTCAACCCTGCCGTGTCCTAACGGGTGTGCTTTGTCTGCACGCCGGGATCCTAATTTTGCACCGATGATCGTAATTATTGATGACATTGCGTCGGATAAATTGTTCACTGCGTCAAGAACGATCGCTATAGAGTTCGACAATAACCCGATAACTGCCTTGAACCCTGCAAGAAATACATTAGTTATGATGCCGATTACGCTGGTTCTGATTATTATTCTGCCTCTAACGTCTTTAGAGTTCTCCATTATTTTTACCCCCGTATATTTTCTACTTCAAGCCGAATTCCTCGCAAAGTTTATCGAACCGTGCCTGTTCTTTTTCTTTTATGGCTTTCGATAAATCGTTCATGCAGTGGTGAATCACATCAGCATCTTTCAGGGCTTCATCTGTCGGGCTGTCGGTTATGAGTTTGTCGTCATGATGATAGATTGCCGAACAGATTATTTCTGTTTCTGCGTCATTCGTGAGGTTCAGCTCGTGCAGAATCTCACGTGCAAGTTCCGCGCCTTTGTGTGCGTGGTCATCATAAGAGCCGGTTCTGTATGCGTGAAGATCGTGCAGCATTGCTGCCATAGATAATAGCTCATAATCAAGATTCCTTTTCTTTGCGATCATCGTTACAGCCAGTGAAACACCGTAAAGATGAACTATTGCGCTTGTGCGTTTGCTTGTGTCGGTGATTTTGTTCAGCTCATCGTCAACATAGGTCCTTAGTTCCTTTAGCCTGCTCATTAGTTATGTTCCTCCCTCAATAAAATATCATCAATTATAGTATTAACCTAGTTCCATCACGCCGAATAATATTATCCCAACTACGGCACTGAACAGCAGCACTTTCGGTATAGACACTTTGAACTTCACCAGCAGCAGCAGATTCACGAGGCCGAGAACCAGCGACGGCACATGAACATTCCCTGCAAGATCAGCGTAATTCACCATAGCAAGCTCAATCACTACCCCTGCAACCATGCCCACACATGCAGGACGAACGCCGATCATAATCTGCATGAGCCTCTTGCTGTTCCTGAAGTGCTCAAAGAACACTGCCGCCACTGCACACAGCGTGAACGTAGGAGCAAGAGCACCCATATTCGCCACAAATGCACCTGCAAGACCTGCCGCCCTCATTCCCGCAAATGTCGCACAGTTCAGCCCCAAAGGCCCGGGAGTCATCTCGGCAATAGCTACAATGTCGGATACTTCTGATGCCGTCATCCAGCCGTGCGAAATCATCTCGCTTGAGATTAATGGGATCATAGACAGCCCGCCGAAACTCGTGAAACCTATCTTGACGAAGCTCCAGAATAATTCAAGCAGCAGCATCATGATGCTTCACCCTTTCGTAGTATTCGCATATGCACAGCCCCAATACCGCGCCGATAACTACAAGCCATACGCAATTTACCCTGAAGAAGAAATACAGCACGAACATAGCACCTGCAACGATATAGCACGGAGGAACTTTGAACGCACTCTTAATCATTCCCATTAACGCGCTCAATATCACCGGAGCAACGGCAGTCCTAACGCCTTTCATTGCTGAGGCTACCCAGATATTAGACTGAAACGCCGTGTAAAAGCTGGTGATTATGATTAACACCAGCATGGGAACGGTTATCATTCCGAAGACACATGCAGCACCGCCCCAGAATCCCGACATTCTGTGCCCGTAAAACATTGCTATGTTGCCGATCATTGTGCCGGGAAGACTCCTGCCTATGCTCGTTAGGTCTAACAGCTCTTCATCCGTCAGTGTATGGTCATGGTTCACATATAATTCTTTCATCTGCGCTACAATGCTCCACCCTCCGCCGAAAGTGAAACAGCCGAACTTCAGGAACTGAATATATAGTTTTGCCAGCAAATTAATTCCTCCTTATCATTGTATGAACATTATAGACGCAAAAAAACACAGCAAAAATCCCTCCTGCAAACTTTCACAGAAGGGATTGCACTCAAAAGGAGAAAGTATTTTACGCGTTCACCAAGTCATTGAACCTCTTGATGTATATCTTTCTGAATGCCTCGTATTCACCGAGTCCTTTACCCGTGAACACCGTCCTGTAACCTGCCTTGCGCAGCTGCCACATGAAAGAGTTATCTGAATTGTAGAGTTCTCCCGCCATGTAGTCTCCCCACGCCACTACAAGCGGAACGATCTCAACCTGTGCATCACGTGATACTGCCTGACGTTCTTTGAGGTGCGCAACTGCCTGACCTACGCTGTCCCTGTCGCTGAGTTTGATTACCTCCATGTTCTTGAAGCCGCGTTCATGGAGCTTTGAGCCGAGCATGTCATATCCCTTGTCGTTATACGCGCTGGCCTCATGCCCGACGAGTATATATTCGTTGTCGGGGTCTGGCTTGATGATGTCTATCATGATGTCAGCAGTCTCATCGCAGGATTTCGGGCTATACATTACAGCGTTGGTCATGCGTATATCTATCGTTTCACGGTAGAAATCGAGACGGCTACGAAGGCTGTTGTAGAGCTCGCCTTCAGCGAAGAATACCGGGACTGCAACAGCTTCTTTGTACTTGTTGACGATTGAGTCCTGTATTGCGGCTTCTACGGTGTATATTCTCTTGCCGTTTATGCCGTTCACTGCCTTTGCCGTGTCATTGTCGGTGTAGACCTGAAGAACCCTAAGCCCTGTAGCTTTCTCCAAGTCTTCCTGAATCCTGTAGTAGCTCTCTTCGGCGGCACGTAAAATGCTCGTCCCGAAGCTCGACAAAAATATTACTGTGTCTTTGCTGTCCATTATGTTAATCCCCTCCTGTTAGTATTCTGTTTGCGTTCCTGATGCGCTCGTCTCCCGGCGGTTCTGTATCCTTCAGCGGGCACGTTAAGCCGAGTTTCTCCCACTTGTCCAGCCCCAGTGAATGATACGGAAGCACTTCAACCTTCTGCACATTCCCTAACGTATCAATGAATGCGCGCAATCTCTTCAGGTCGCCGTCATTGTCCGTGAGTCCCGGCACTAAAACATGCCGTATCCATACAGGTTTATTGATTTCCGAGAGATATTCAGCGGCATCAAGAATATTTTTGTTGTCATGTCCCGTAAGAGCTTTATGCTTCTCTGAATCTATGTGCTTTATGTCTAACAGCACTAAATCCGTATAAGCCATAAGCTCCTGAAACTTTGCGAAAAACGGAGCTGTTCTGGTGAAAGGCTGTGCGGAAGTATCAAGCACCGTATTAACGCCCCGTGCATGTGCCTTCCTGAACAGCTCAATCACAAAATCAATCTGCAGTAACGGTTCTCCGCCGCTGACCGTGATGCCTCCTGACTTCCTCCAGTAAGAACGGTATCTTTCTGCCTTGCTGAGCAGCTCATCAGCAGTGAATGTCTCTGCGCCTTCAGATGACCATGTGTCTGCATTGTGGCAGTACTGACAGCGCATGTTGCATCCCTTCAGGAACACGAGGAAGCGTATTCCCGGCCCGTCAACTGCACCGAATGATTCTGTTGAGTGAACCAGCCCCGTAATCATTGCTACATATGCTTATGGCAGGTACGTGCGATAACGTCTAACTGCTGTTCTGTCGTGAGGCTGATGAACTTTACCGCATAGCCTGATACCCTGATCGTGAAGTTGGCATATTCGGGCTTTTCGGGGTTGTTCATGCAGTCAATCAGCTTATCCGTCCCGAACACATTAACGTTGAGGTGATGCGCTCCCCTGTCAAAATAGCCGTCCATAGCACTCACTAAGTTTTCTTTCTGTTCCGCTAAGGTGTGGCCAAGTGCAAGCGGGCTGATAGTCTGTGTGTTGGAGATACCGTCAAGCGCGTATTCATACGGCAGCTTTGCGACACTGTTCAATGATGCAAGCAATCCGTTCTGTTCCGCCCCGTATGAAGGGTTGCCGCCGGGTGCAAAAGGCGTATATGCTTTCCTGCCGTCGGGTGTTGCCCCTGTAGCTTTGCCGTACACAACGTTTGATGTGATAGTGAGTATTGATGTTGTAGCCTCTGAATGCCTGTACGTGTGATGACGCTTGATTTTGTTCATGAACGTCTTCAGAAGCCATACAGCAATTTCGTCTGCCCTGTCGTCATCATTGCCGTATTTCGGGAATTCGCCTTCAGTCTCGAAACCGACAGCAAGCCCTAACTCATCACGTATAACCTTAACCTTTGCATACTTGATTGCGCTCAAGGAGTCCACGACATGAGAGAAGCCCGCAATGCCCGTCGCGAAAGTCCTGCGCACGTCCGTATCAATTAATGCCATCTCTGCGGCCTCATAGTAATACTTGTCGTGCATGTAGTGAATCAGGTTCAGGATATTCACGTAAAGCCCTGCAAGCCAGTCCATCATCTGATCGAAGCGGTGCAGAACTTCCTTGTAGTCGAGATATTCGCTCGTGATTTTCGGGTATTCCGGCCCGACCTGCTCATGAGTCTTAACGTCAACGCCTCCGTTGATTGCGTACAGAAGGCATTTGGCGAGGTTTGCACGTGCACCGAAAAACTGCATTTCCTTTCCGGTCTCCGTAGCAGACACACAGCAGCATATGGAGTAATCATCACGCCATACCGGGCGCATAACGTCATCATTCTCATACTGCACGGAACTGGTATTAATTGAGACTTTTGCGGCGTATAATTTAAATGCTTCGGGAAGAGAGGAGCAGTACAGCACTGTTAAATTAGGCTCTGGGGAGGGTCCCATATTTTCCAGTGTGTGAAGGAAGCGAAAATCATTTTTCGTTACCATGTGCCTGCCGTCCATGCTCTTCCCGGCCATCTCAAGCGTTGCCCAAATAGGATCTCCTGAGAAAAGCTGATTGTATGACGGTACACGCGCAAATTTGACCATACGGAATTTCATAACTATGTGGTCAATAAGTTCCTGAGCTTCACTCTCTGTTAGCGTTCCTTCCTCTAAATCCCTCTCAATATAAATATCAAGGAAAGTAGAAATTCTCCCGACACTCATAGCCGCGCCGTTTTGTGTCTTTATTGCCGCCAAATAGCCGAAATACAGCCACTGCACAGCCTCTCTTGCGTCCGTTGCAGGTTTTGAGATGTCGAAACCGTAAATGTTCGCGAGCTGTTTCATTGCGTCAAGTGCCCGTATCTGTTCGGTGATCTCTTCGCGCTGGCGTATTACCTCATCGAACATAGTGCCGTCTCCGCAGTTCGCAAAGTCCTCTTTCTTCTTCTCTATCAGGAAATCAATACCGTATAGCGCAACCCTGCGGTAATCTCCCACGATTCTGCCTCTGCCGTAAGTGTCCGGAAGCCCGGTAACTATATGGGCATGTCTGGCTCTCTTCATTTCGGGGGTGTAAGCGTCAAACACTGCCTGATTGTGCGTCTTATGGTAGAGCCGGAATATCTCCGAAAACTTCGGATTAATCTTATAGCCGTAAGTCTCTGCAGCCTGTTCTGCCATTTTGATTCCCCCGTAAGGCATGAACGCACGCTTTAGCGGTTTGTCCGTCTGAAGCCCTACAACTTTCTCCAAGTTCTTCATTGAGGTATCAATATAGCCCGGCCCGTATGCAGTGATTCCCGACACTACTTCAGTTTCGCATTCAAGCACGCCGTTATGAGCACGTTCTTCGCGCTGGAGTTCCTGAAGCCTGCCCCATAGCTTGTTCGTTGCTTCTGTAGGCCCGGCCAAGAAACTTTCATCGCCGTCATAAGGTGTGTAGTTGTTCTGAATGAAATCACGGACGTTAATATCTTCCGTCCAGTGAGTCCCCTTGAAGCCTCTCCACGCATCTTTCATGAATGTATTTTGTCTCCCTTCATTGCGCAGAATTTAGCATGATTTAGGTTAGTATATTCAAACTTTTTCCGAGCGTCAAGTTTTTGCGCAATCTCCGTAAAACTCCCTGAGTGTCTTAATTTATGTGCGATTTTTGATTTCGCGTGAATGTTAGTGCACTGAAACATAACGGCCTGTGATATATCTGAAGTATATTATGCAGACACTAATTTTGCTACAATACATTCAACATTTCCCGGTAAAAATTTTTATGAGGAGGTATCATTCATGGTCAGCCATGAGCTTAACAGACTTATAGCTTTTGCCCTCCACCACAAACTGATCACGCCTGAAGACACAATCTGGGCAGCAAATTCACTTATAGGCATACTTGGCCTTCATTCATTCGAGGCAGAAGACATAACAGAGACATTCAGCAGTTCTCCCGACAGCATACTCGCTAAAATCCTTGACTGGGCGGCAGAGAACAGCCTCATCGAGAACACGGAGACAGAGCGCGACCTTCTGGACACTGAACTTATGGGAGCACTGACACCGAGACCTTCAGACGTTATTGCGGAGTTCGGAGCACTGAAAGCAGAATCACCGGTGAAAGCTACGGATTACTTCTATGGCTTGGGCGTGTCGTCGAACTACATACGTTCAGAGAGGACAGCAAAAAATATCTGCTGGAAGACATTAACGGATTTCGGAGAGCTTGACATCACAATAAACATGAGCAAGCCCGAAAAAGATCCGCGCGACATAGCAAAGGCCAAGACCATAAAGGCAACCGGTTATCCCAAATGCCTGCTGTGCAAGGAGAATGAAGGCTTCTACGGTCATCACGGACACCCGGCACGGCAGAACATCAGGCTTGTCCCTGTTTATCTTCAGGGCAAACGCTGGTACTTCCAGTACTCACCATACAGCTACTATAATGAACACTGCATAGTTCTCGATGAGGATCACGTCCCCATGCTCATATCACGCGAGACATTCGGGAATCTCTTTGCGTTCATATCGGAATTCCCGCATTACTTCGTCGGGTCAAATGCAGACCTTCCCATAGTCGGCGGCTCTATCCTCTCGCACGATCACTATCAGGGAGGCCGTTACGTATTCGCTATGGACAACGCGCCATACGAGAAGACATACTCGCTTGACGGCGGAAATATCACTGCCGGGCGCATCAAGTGGCCTATGTCGGCAATAAGGCTTTCATCACGCGAACCGGAGAAACTCGTTGACCTTGCAGACAGGATATTATCTGCGTGGCGTGAATGGACTGATGACAGCGCAGGGATTCTTGCGTATTCCGACGGCGAACCGCACAACACGATCACACCTATAGCACGGCGCAAAGGCGAACTGTACGAACTGGATTTAGTTCTGCGCAACAACAGGACCAGCGACGAGCACCCGTTAGGCATATTCCATCCTCATGCGGAAGTGCACCACATAAAGAAAGAGAATATCGGCCTTATTGAGGTTATGGGGCTTGCAGTATTACCGGCAAGACTGAAGACGGCATTAGAGCGTATTGCTGGTGCATGGCTTGAAGGTCAGGAGAGACTGCCGGAAGACTTATCGGCGCATGAAACGTGGTATGAGGGTCTGCGGAAAAAGCATCAGAGCCTGTCGGGAGAGCAGAACATCAGGAAGATGCTGCGTGATGAAGTCGGGCATGTGTTCGCGCAGGTTCTTACGGATAGCGGAGTCTACAAGAGAACGCCGGAAGGTATATCGGCATTCGATAAGTTCATAGAGGAGGTAATTAGGTAATGGATCAGAAGAAGTTTTACGGTTATGTGGGCAACAGCGGGCAGGTTTACGGTGTGCGCAGGGTAATTCTTGACGAGGGCAACGCAAGAGGCATAGCAATCTATCAGGTTACGACGGCGGGCGGGCTTGAGCTTGACATACTTCCTGATACGGGGCTTGACATCGGTCATCTGCGCTATAAGGGCGTGAACATCAGCTACACGACGAAGAACGGCTATGATTCCCCTGCAAGATTCCTTCCGTTAGCGGGGCAGTTCGGGCACTACTTCCCGGGCGGAATGCTCTTCACGTGCGGTCTGCTTTCAGCCGGGCCGGAGAACACTGACACTGACGGGGACGGAGAGTTTCACCCCCTGCACGGGCACTATCACGGCAATTCTGCGCACAACTTGGCGGCATATGTTGAGGGCGAAAATATCATCGTTGCCGGAGAGGTCAAAGAGACGGAACAGGGCAGGCATAATTTTTCCCTGAAGCGCAGGTATGTTATTCCTGCATGGGGGAGCGAACTGCGCATAGAGGACGAGGTAACGAACCTTACGCCTGAACCTGCAGAGTATATGATGCTGTACCATATGAACTTCGGCTGGCCTATGCTGAGTGCGTCATCTGTGCTGGAGATGCCGGAGAAGCGCAAGGTTACTCCCAGAACGCCGTATGCGGAGAAGGGGTTAGCGAAACAGTTAGAGTTCTGCGAACCCATTGACGGTGAGGAGGAGCAGGTGTACTTCAACGAGATGGAGTCAGAACCGTATGTGCGCCTGAAGAATCCGGATTTAGGGCTGTGCGCTGAAGTGTCATGGTCTCTGGATACCCTGCCGATTTTAGCCCAGTGGAAGAACATGAAGAGCGGTGATTACGTGCTGGGGCTTGAGCCGTCAAGCTGCTACATTATGGGGCGTGCGCTTGAACGCAGGGAAGGAAGACTGCAGACGCTTGAGCCTTACGGGAGCGTGAAGAACACTGTATGCCTGAAACTGTCGGAACTGGCAAAGTGAATATTGCGTCAATAAAGTATTATGACCTGATACAGCAGATGTGCCTCATGGATAATGAACTAATGGAGGCATGTTTTGCGGGTCATAATGACTGCGTTCAGCTCTTGGTGCGTGTAATCCTGAACCGTGATGATATTACCGTGATACGTTCGGAAGTGCAGAAGACGTTAAAGGGCATTGGGCGTTCCGTAAGGCTGGATATATATGCTGTAGATGATGCAGGCAAGAAATACAACATAGAGATTCAGCGCGGGGATAAGGGAGCAGTGCCTCAAAGGGCAAGATTCAACGCAAGCACTATCGACGTGAACAGCCTGAAACCAGGAGAAGATTTCACGCAGCTTCCGGAAGTGTACGTAATCTTCATCACGGAACATGATGTGCTGGGAGGAAATTTGCCGCTGTACTCTATTGACCGGCAGATAAAAGAGAACGGAAAGTGTTTCGGGGACGGTTCCCACATAGTATACGTGAATGGTGAAAACAGGGACGCTGATACTGCGCTGGGAAGGTTGCTGCATGATTTGTTCACCAGTAATCCCGATGAGATGAACTACAGCCCATTAGCTGAAAGGGTAAGTTATCTCAAGAGAGAAGAAGAGGGGGTGATCGAAGTGAGCGGAGTAATGGACAAACTGCTAAAGGAACAGCAGAAAACTATTGCACTCAAGCTGATTGAATGCGGAGAACTAGCACTTACGAAAATAGCCGAATGTACCGGACTGAATGGCCAAGAACTTACAGACCAATTAGCATAACACGCCAGCAAAAAATCCCCCCATCTTACATAAAGACAGGGGGATTATTTTTTACCGTAATCTGTAAGCTGTTACCTCTTCAGGTTCACAACCTCTTCAAGTATCTGATCGCTGGTCGTGATAACCCTCGTATTAGCCTGAAATCCTCTCTGCGCTATGATCAGGTGCGTAAACTCTTCCGTCAGGTCAACATTCGACATCTCAAGATACTGCGACATTATTGACCCCTTGCCGTTGACTTCTGCCCCGTCAATATTCGCATTTCCGGAGTTCACCGAAGCCTGGAACATAGTATTTCCGACTTTTTCGAGTCCCTGCTCATTGGCGAACGTTGCCAGTGCCACGCGGTAAAGCGGAATATTTATGCCGTTGTCGTATTTACCCGTTATTGTGCCATTGGTTGCTACGGAATAGCTCTTCAGCACTCCCATAGTGTAGCCGTCCTGATACACGGGCTTCGTCGTCGTCTCTGATGCGAACTGCGTAACACCCTCTAAGGCACTGCCGCCCTGACCTACACCGCCGCCGAAATTCAGTGTGATTATGCTGTTGGGTGCACCGTCAAGGCTGAAAGGTATCGAGATCTCCACTTCAGCGTTCGGGAATCTGTCGGTAACTCCGCGCCTCTGGTTATCGCTGGTTACTGCATTGCTGATTCTGCCTGATCCGTCAAACTCAATTTCTCCGGAACTCGGAGTCGGGATAATATTCACTAAGTCATATTCTCCGGTCTGATCGTTATGCTCAACAAGGAACGCTTCCCATCTCCAGCGGTTTTCAGTAAGTTTCTTGAATGCTACTTCAAGAGTATGCTCTTTCCCGTTATCGTCATATATCGTGAGTTTTGTTGAGTGATAGCCGCCTTGATATGTCGTTCCCTGAACAGTCCACAATCCTGCATTGTCCAAAGCACCGGGCATATCCAGATTCTGAGCCTGCTTGAAGTTTAATGTGTCTGCCTTGCTGCTGGAAGCACTTGCAGTCCCTATAGCTATCTGGAAGTTCGGTCCGGCAGTAAATGTCTCAAGCGTACCCTCAACAACTCTGTAGGCATTTCCATTAGTTATACGATACCCCAGCGGTGCATTGTCGTTATTGGTATCTGCCCATTCAACAGAGTCAAAAGTTCCGTCCGCATTGAAGTATACAGTAGCTTCAAGTTTGTGCATGGATTCATGAAACTGATCAAGGTTCGCTGTTCCGTAAGTTGAAGCAGCCCAGTCTGAATTGCTCCAGCCGTAATACCAGAGCGTTAATTTTGATGAAGTCTTCGACATATCAGAGTTCACACGCATTTCGGGGTCTATGCTTTCATCAAATTCTGCTATGAAGTTATATGATACATTTCTGGCTTCTGCTGTGTCATCACCTGTCAAAAATGTAGGTGTCCCGGAAAGCTGGAAGTACGTATAGTTCATGTTGTCCTTTATGTTGTATGAGAACACAGCTGAGGTAGCCTTAATCACAGCTCCCTGCAGTGCGTTGGGATCCTGAAGGTCTGCTTCAAGTCCTGCATTTGTTGTCCTGCTCGTTACATCTGATCCGTTTATTGTGAATGACAACTGGCGGAATCTTATTGACCCTGACGCATCATCATACTGCACAGCGAAATATTGAGGAGGTGTCTGGCCGGGGAACTGGTATACGGGCACATACGCATCAAGGTCTGTCTGCGTAGCTCCGTCAGGGATAGGGAAATCTCCATCAATAGAGCTGACAAAATTCATGCTCTGGTCAAGCCAGCCGATAAAATTACCCGTTCCAACTTCTTCAGTGAGAACAGAATCACCATCCGTGCCATCTGCATTCCTGCCTACATTGATTTTAGGCAGACTAAGTACAGGAAGCTGTGTATCGCTGTCAATGTCTGTAATATCAAATGTAAGGATAGTTGAAGCTCCTCCATTAGACATCTCTATAGAAAGATAATTTGCACCGGAACCGTCATCGTTTGCAGTGGCATCAAAGTTCGTGGTAAAGCTCATATCATATTCAGTGCCGCCCATGCTGACTCTTGCAGTTCCTGTTGCGTTTTCTCCCCAGCCCACGTTTGTGTTGAAAGGCAGATCAGCGAACCCGTAAGGCAGGTATGCTCTGCTCTCGCTGTTCAGGTTGCACTGATAGTCCACACGTGATGTTGCGTGCGCGTCTATCTTCTGGCCCAAAGGAATGTTCACCGTCGAAAGCGATGATGCCTGCTGGTATCCGTCAAGTGGTGTCTCTTCATACTGATAGCCCTGAAGCTGATAGCCCGTTCCTGACATGACCATGTCGCTGTTTGCGTCAAGTGTCAGTGCTCCGGAACGGCTGTAGAGCTGTGTACTGCCGTCCCTGTACACGAAGAAACCCGAATCCTGAATCATCATATCTGCGGCATTCCCGGTGTACTGGCTTGAACCCTGAGTGTGAATCGTTTCTATTGCCGACACGCTCACACCCAAGCCTACCTGCGCAGGGTTTATGCCTCCCCGCGAATCTCCTGAACCTGAAGCGGATTTGCTTGACTGGTACATTAAGTCAGCAAATATTGTGTTGTCCTTCTTGAAGCCTGTAGTGTTTACGTTGGATATGTTGTTGCCGGTTACGTCGAGCATGGTCTGGTGAGCGCGAACACCCGTTACGGCTGTGAATAATGCTCTTAGCATGTCATCTAGTCCTTTCTATGTCTTAATATCATTAGCTTTAATTATATTATCGGCGGGTGTCCTTCCCTGCTTTCCTGCCATGTCTCATCCGTGAGAACTGATTCGTATTCTAGCTTATTTCACTGACCCCTTCAATGTCATTGAGGGCAACTTCGCCTTCAGTAGTGTCAAGTATAGTAACGCCGTTGGGATCAAACCATACATGATTCACCACTGCTGCAACCTGCTGTGCTTCCGTTCCTTCTCCCTTAGTGAAAGCTACTGCCTTCCCGATATAATTCGCCGCGTTGAACCTGTTGACCTGCGCAATGCCTTCAAGGGTATTATTCATGTTCTGCATCTGTTCAAGGCTGGAGAATGTAGCCATCTGCGAAATAAATTCCCTGTCCTCCATAGGATTCAGCGGGTCTTGGTTCGAGAGTTCTGCAATAAGCAGTTTCAGGAAAGCGTCCTTGCCTAATGTGTCATTGGTTGCATTGGTTACTGCGGTAGATGTATTCGTGTTGTTGGTGGTGATGCTGGCTATATCCGTCGTATTGGTGTAGCTGTTTACATCTGTTACGGGCATCTTTCTTTCGCTCCTGTCCTTAGTTTAAGCCCCTCCCAGCAGTGCACCGGGAGGGTTTCTATTTTAATGGGGTTTTTTACTGCAATAATTTCTTTAGTTACGCTAACCAGTATAACAATCCTTCTTCAAGGTCTACGCGGAATTCTTCAGGCTCGTCTTCCTCAATCGCGCCGGTAATGTTCACGCGCCTTTGTTCCTGTTCATGATCCTGCGAACTATGGTTATGTGAATTATCCTGCTGAACGTCTACCGTAAATTCTGCCACCTGCACGCCCTGTCTGGATAAATTCATACGAAGCTGTGATAACTGGTCTTGCACTAGTTGTCGGATTTGCTCGCTCGCTACTTTAATTGTGGCTTCAACGCCTGAAGTCCCGGAAGTCAGCTCAACCGAGATTCTGCCCAATGCCGGAGGGTCAACAACAACTGTTGCTTTCTGTACGCCGTCAGCACGAATGAATCTCACGACATTCACGAGGCCGTTGCGCAATGTTTGTGCCTGCGTGAAGTTATAGGTTTCCCGAAGATTCATCGGTATTGCAGAACTCTGCGGTGTCCTTCTGCTGTTCATGACTCCCTCAAAGAACGACTGAAAGCTGTTCGTCCTGTGAGTTGCAGTAGTGCGGTCATTCTGTGGGCGTGATGTCTCTGCCCTCTCTGGCCTGTCCGTGCGTTCTGTCCTGCGCGTATCTGTGCGCGGACGTGAGGAATTCCCCCGCGAGTCTCCTCCGGCCTGCCCGAAATCCTGTCCCTGATTCCTGCTGTCAGTGTCATGCTCCGTATCATGTTCTGACTCCTTATGCTGTGCCGTCCGTGCCTCCAGAGTCTCCCGGAATGTCCTCTGTGTGTCGGGAGTGTCTAAAGTCTCCTGCTCTGGCTGTGTGTCCGGAGCCTGCGTGTTATCGCGGCGGGCTGTGCGTGTCGGCTGGGGCTGTGCTGTGAGTGTATCACGGATATTCACCGGGGCTTCACGCGAGGTATCTGCTTCGGGTGATTCCGTTGCGCTGGCAGTGATGGGGGCTTCGGGGGCAGTCTGCGGAACTATGGCGAGTCCTGCGGTGATGGTGTTGGTGTCAGATATTGCGAGTGTATCGGTGATACCGTAGGGATCTTCCGTGTCGTCATCATCGGTTACTGCCGGAGCTTCATGCTGTACGGGCTTGGCCTCTTTCGGTGCTGTCAGATATTCGGTTAGTGCTGTGATTATCTTTTCGCCTTTAGTGCATGATTCTCTGCTGTTCTCCGGAGTCTGCACTTCTGAATCATCATAATGATTTTCATTTAGCAGTGTCTTTATGTCTTCTGCGGAAAAATCTTCAGGGAGTGCTTCTGCAATATCTTCATCACTGAGAATGAATGATATTACTTCATCAATATCTGCATCAGGATTTTCGGACACAAATTTTTTCGCCCTGCTGATTATGTCATTAACCGGCAGTTCAGGTTTCGGCTGTGTATCTTCTGGTGATGCCGGGATAATCTCGGCTTCAGGCTCTTCAAGCACTTCAACAACCGGAATATTCTCCGGCTCTTGCGTGTTCTCAAACCATATGATTTCTTCTTCGGCTTCGGGATTTTCCGGCACAGCTTCAGGAAGTATTGCGGGCATTTCTGGTTCTGTATCTCCTGCAAGCATGTCAATAATCGTCCGGCTGAATGAATTACTGCCCGTGAACATTACGGTTTGTTCAGGTATCTCCGGCATTAACGGCAGTGCTGATTCTGCATTTATGGTCTCTGCGTCCGGTGAAATGTACTGCGTTATGAGGCTGTCGAACAGTCCCGGCAGTGTCTCCGTGCCATCTGTCTGTGCTGTCGGGATTGCTGCCGGTGAAGGTGTCTGTGCCTGGGGCTGTGCCTGAACGAACGCGAAAATTTCTGACGGCATGATTAAAGCCTCCTCAAATATATTATCTTTGCTGGGGACGGGACATTAATTCGGTGATCCTTGCGGCTTTAGTCGGCCTCAATTTGCCCATTATCGAAGCTCTTGCGTCGTTGGGAAGTTTCATCATGAGTTCAACTGCAAGAGAATCCCGGAGCTGTTCAATCACTGCGGCGGCATTACGTGCAGACATGTCCTGATACGTGCGTGCAACCTGATTCATGAGTTCCTGTTCCGTCTCTGTGGGTGCGTCTGAGTCCTGCGCAGACTGGTTCGCCTCAAGTGCCGCAAGCCTCCTCTGCCGTCTGGATACGTCTCGTGAAAGCTCAACAAGTGCAAGCTCCCGGTTCTCGTATACCTCCATGCGGGATATGTCGCTGCTCTCTAATGCCCTCTCCCGTGCGTCAAGCCTTCTCTGCCACTGCTCAAGCTCAACAGCCCTGCGCGCGCCTACACTGAGTGCGTAGAACTCCGGAACGTCAAAGAACTCTGCAAGGTCTTTCCCGAAATAGGGTATGTTGGGTATGATCGTCCAGAAAAGCGGCCTTCCGTCCCATATGCCGCTGAGATGAAGACCTGTAGCTGTTCCGAGTGCAAGAAGGATAAGCCAGAAGAAGAAAGTTATCTTGCCCATTCCTTTTTTCTTCTTTTTGCGGCGGACTATTACAGGTTCAGCAGGTGCATCATTCTGAGGATTTTCTTGGTTCGCCTGCGGTGCTGGTCTTTCTTCTGCCATGATTTAGCTCATCTCCCTTAATTTGCGGTATATAGACATGATATTTTTCACGTAACGTTTTGACACGTCCGGAATACTGCCGGAATCCACCCTTGCCGGGCCTGCGTTGTATGCCGCTAATGCCTTCTCCACATCCCCGCGATATTTATCGGTCAGATCAGAAATGTATCTTACGCCGCCGTCTATGTTCTGCACCGGGTCAAACGGGTCATTCACTCCCAGCATTGCGGCAGTCCGGGGCATGAGCTGCATTAGTCCCTGTGCTCCCTTATTCGATACTGCGTCGGTGTTCCAGCCTGACTCAACCTGAATCATTGCGCGGATTAACTCATTATCGACGTTGTATTTTTCTGCACACTCGTCAATTATGTCTTTTAGTTCCGTGTAACTGGTTTTGCCTGATACATTGCTCTTTGCTTTGCGTCCTGCCCTGCTTACCTCATTGAGAACGTCAACAAATTTGCTCTTCAACGGTGCTGCGGGCTGGTACATTTCCGGCATTACCCGGCGGTTGATTTCCTCTATTCTGCTAAGTACACGTGTAACGTTAGATAGGTTAGGCCCCATGTATATTCAGACTCCCTTCCGTGAAAACTGCATCGTAGCTACGTCGTCTAATTCATTCTGTTCTGTGTTGAGCTGTTCATGAAAATTGGCTTCTTTGAGATGATCTATATATGTCTCCATGATTTTTACGTCCCTGTGCCTTTCAACAAGCCTTGCTTCTGTGCCTACAATCCTGCTCCTGACATCAGCAAGTGAAGTTTTGCCTCTGGTTATGTCGGTATCTATTGCGCTGATGAACTGACGCTGAAACCATAAATCATTTGCCGACATTGCCTGAGTCCCTGCCCGCCCGAAATCATGAATTGCCTGTGCCTTTTCGCCTTCAAGCTGTGATATGTGGTTGAGCACTGCACGTTCCTCGCTCCGTTCTGCGGCAAGTATGGCCTGCTCATTTCTGCGGCTGTCCTCACGGATTTTCAGTATACGGTTGAATTTGGCTATTCTCTGCTGCATGGGATATAGCTATATCAATGCGTCAATGTTTCGCGTTTCGTGCAGAACACGGACGATATTAACAACCTTTTTGCTGTCATCAACAAAATAAATCAGCATAAATTTACTGCGCTTACCTACAGGCATATAACGTATTTCATGCCCGTTTGAGTCTTTTTTGCGTACACGGTATCTTTTAGGGAACGCAGCAAGAGAATCCCCCGAAGACGCTATAGCATTTGAAAGCCGGGAAGCAGCAGCAGGATTATTAAGATATTCTGTTATGTATGTCAGTATACCCCTAACATCCTGCTTGGCCTTTATAGTTATCTCAACACTAAAAGTTAATGCCATGATTTCTCCATCTCCTCTTTAAACTCACTAAAAGGACTCGTACGTCCGGCTTCTGCATCGTCAATACCTTCCTGAATGACAGCATCAAGCTCTTCTTCAGTCATGCCCTCAATGCAAAGCGGTTTTTTTACCGGCTCTTCAAGTTTCAGCTCAACAGGAAATGATTTGCGGATTACAATCTGCCTTGTGAATAAATTTACTGCCTGAGAAAAGGACAGCCCTATTTTGTCTAATACGCTTTCTGCCTGTGCTCTTAATTCCGGCTCAATTTCTACTACTGTTGATAACGCTGTGTTCATAACTATATTTCCTCCTTAAAATTATTGCTGGTTAGGATACGGCGCAAGCTCCAATAATCTTTTGTCCGTCTCCTCAAAGCTGGTAGGGTCTTCAACTCTCTGCGACAGGAATCCCCTCACAGCCTCCATATTAGCCAGTGCCCAGTCAACACGCATATTACTTCCCGACTTGTATGCGCCAATATTGATGAGGTCTTCAGACTCCGCATATGTCGCAAGCAGATCCCTAACCCTCCCGGCAGCGTCAAGGTGTTCACGCGACACAAGCACCGGCATTACACGGCTCACGCTGTCGAGAACGCTGACGGCGGGGTAGAAGTTCCGTGCGGCAATCCTCCTCGACAGCACGATATGACCGTCAAGAATTCCCCTCACAGTGTCCGCAACAGGTTCATTCATGTCGTCCCCGTCAACCAGAACCGTATATATTCCCGTAATGCTTCCGACTTCCCCCGCTCCGGCACGCTCAAGCAGTCTCGGCAGCATCTCAAACACTGAAGGCGTGTACCCTCTCGTTGCAGGAGGCTCACCGATAGCCAGCCCGATCTCACGCTGTGCACGTGCAACACGCGTAACGGTGTCCATCATGAGCAGGACATCTTTTCCCTGATCCCTGAAGTACTCTGCTATTGCTGTGGCAGTCATGGCGGATGTCAGGCGGATTAATGCGGGCTGGTCTGAAGTCGCGATAACCAGAACGGAACGCTTTAACCCTTCAGGGCCTAAATCACGCTCGATGAACTCCCGGACTTCACGGCCTCTTTCACCTACAAGCGAGATTACATTAACGTCTGCTGTAGTGTACCGTGCCATCATTCCGAGCAATGTACTCTTCCCGACACCAGAACCCGCAAAGATTCCTATACGCTGTCCCTTGCCGAGCGTCAGCATTCCGTCAACCACACGGACACCTACAGAAAGCGGCGTATCTACCATCTTGCGCCGCAATGGGTGCGGGGGTGTTGCGTAAAGAGGGTAGAAATCACTTGCTGCTATTGGGCCTTTGTCGTCTATGGGATTGCCGAGACCGTCAAGAACCCGGCCTAGAAGCGCATCACCTACAGGAACTTCAAGCGGTCTGTTGGTGGATACTACATCACAGCCCGGCCCGACTTCCTGCAGTGCTCCGAGAGGCATCAATAACACTCTGTCCTCACGGAAGCCAACAACCTCAGCATCAAGCTCGTGCGAACCGTCCCGAAAGCATATATGGCACAGATCACCGACTCTGACATCAGGCCCTTGCGACTCTGCCACTAACCCGACAACCTGAACTATTCTTCCGTTAATCTTGATCAGCGGCTTCTGCAGCAAGTCAACCGAGAATAACTGAAATAAATTCGTATCTGTATCATTCATGTTTTGCTACCTGCTGGAATATGTCATCTACTACGGATTCAACCTGCCCCATCTGGGTTTTCCACCGGGCATCATAGACACCGAGTCCCGTTTCGACTATACAGCTTCCGTTCTCTACGTTGGGATCTGATTTCAGCTCAAGCCGTTTAGTGCCCCTCAATGCCTCCTGAAATTTCGTATCAAGCTCACCTTCAAGGCGTTTCATGTCGTCAGGAGATACGTAGATCAATATCTGATTCTTGTCGCTAAGGCGTGAAAGCAGTTCCGATAATACAGCGTCTATAGTGTCAGGATTCAATTCAACCTGCCGGTAAAGCATTCTCCGCAGCATTTCAGTCCATACGCGAATCATTCTGGGCTGATTGAGTTTCACGAGTTCCGCAAAATCTGACTCTAATTTCTTCCCGATACCGTCAATTACTCCGCTGAGTTTCGAGAACTTCTGCAGATATTCCTGCTCAACCTCACGCCGTGCCTTCTTCAAGCCTTCCTCATAGCCTTTTTTCTGCCCTTCAGTTACAGCCTGTTCACGTGCTTTGTCTGCAACACTCTTAGCGTTTGCCTGTGCTTCAGATTCAAGCTGCTTTTTACGGCGTTCATAGTCAGATTTAACGCTGCCGATCTCGCCTTCAAGACGCTCTTTAGCCTCTGCAAGCTCCATGTTGCGTACTTCTGCATTGCTGAGGCTGTTTGTGAGTGCCTTCAGCTGTGCTGTGAGTTCTTCTATCTCCTTAGAGTTAGCAGCTGGCATTTTCACCTGAACTTTAGGTTTCTGCGCTGGTGATTGCGGCTTGGCCTTCGGTTCTGAGGGTTTCGTGCCTTCCTGCTTTATCTCGCTCTCAAGTATTCCTATCTTAACGGCCTGCGGTAAAAGCCTCACTGTCCGCAGAACTCTCTGATGTGCAAGACCGTTAGACAATCATATCGTCTCCTCCGCCGGAAGCGATAACTATTTCGCCCTTCTCCTCTAAGCTGCGGATAACGTTGACGACCTTCTGCTGTGCCTCTTCAACGTCCTTAACACGAACAGGACCCATGAAGTCCATATCTTCCTGCAGCATTTCTGCCGCACGTTTGGACATGTTCTTGAAGTATTTGGTCTTGAGATCCTCTGTTGCACCCTTGAGCGCAAGTGAAAGCTCCTTAAGGTCAACCTCACGAAGAACGCGCTGTAATGCCCTGTCGTCGAGCTTCATGCTGTCCTCAAACACAAACAGGCGTTTCTTGATCTCTTCTGCAAGCTCCGGATCATTCTCTTCAAGATATTCCATGATGTTGCGCTCCGTTGCCCTGTCTGTGCTGTTCACGATTGCAACAACTGCATCAATTCCTCCTGCAACGGTGAAGTCCTGCCCCATTACGGAACTCAGTTTGCGTTCAAGCACTCTCTCTACCTCCCTCAAAACTTCCGGAGTAATCCTGTCCATGTTCGCAATTCGTTTCGTTACGTCTGCCTGCAGTATAGGGTTCAGGCCGCTCAATATCATTGCTGCCTGCTGAGGCTCTAAATACGACAGGATTAATGCTATAGTCTGCGGGTGCTCGTTCTGTATGAAGCCAAGTATCTGGCCTGCGTCTGTATGTCTCATGAAATCGAACGGCTTGACCTGCAAACTTGCCGTAATTCTTGCGAGCAGATTCTGTGCTCTCTCCGGGCCAAGAGCTTTCTCCAAAACATCACGTGCATATTCGACACCTCCGCGCGCCATGAACTCACGAGCCATTAATATTTCCTGTGCTTCCTTCAATACCGTGAGCTTTACGTCAGGCGTTACTTTCCTTAAATTTGCTATCTCCAGTGTGATCAGCTCAATCGTAGAATCATCGAGCTTCTTATAGACTTCAGGAGCTACATCAGTCCCTAACGAAACCATCAGAACAGCTATTTTCTCGCGTCCTGAAAGCCCCTTGTTCTGTTTTTTTTCTTCTTTGGGCGGCATGTTTTCAACTCCTCACTTCAAATGAAAATAATACCAGTTGCGACAAAAAAATACTCCCCATTTTTTACCTTTTCGCGCAAGAAGGCTTCCAACTTTTTAGGGGAGAGATGAATTGCCCCATTTAGATATAATATTTTTATGACATACGATGAGAGATTTGCCGAGAATAACAGAATACGAGAACGGAGCAAAAAGACGAAAAGTACACGTACTTAAACAGCACCGAATAACATACAGGGATGAATGTAATACAGGCATACAAGGCTTCAAACAGCCTCTAAGGATTAAGGGAACAAACCAGTTATGGAATATACCTGATATAGAATTTGCTAATGAAAATATGATACTGCCTGCAAAGAACAATACCTATGGGACGCAGGGAATTTACGCCTTTGGAGAGAATGACAGAACACCGCGAAGCAGCATCAATGAATTAAAAAGCCCCCGCTTCTATAAGCAGGGGTAGTTCACAGGGAGCAGTGAAATTTTTGATTCTATGCTGGTTTCAGTTAGTCAGAAGAAAGCCATTCATTGACGAGTGTAGCAATTTCGTCGGGATGACTCTTCGCATAAGCCTTGAGCTGTTCCTCAAGCACTGCCATCTCACCCTGAAACGCCAGAAGATCCGGTGAAGTAAGCATCTCCTGAATTGTAGGCACTTTCTTACCCTCTGCTTCTATCTCCTGAACTGCAAGCCTTGCCTTCTTCATTCTCATCCACACGAACAGAGCCGCAAGAGCTATGATCAGCACCGAGAATGCCGCAATAGAGCCGTAAATTATCCTCCACATACGATCCTGCCGGAGCTGGTCAGCCATAGCATCCGCAAATGTTGTAGAGAATCTCATTGCCCGCACTACAAGGCTGTCCCCTCTCTGCTGGCTGAAGCCTATTGCAGACGCTATAACCTCCTGCAATGCGTCAAGCCTCTCATCCGTAATATCTCCGTTCATGTCGTTGATGAGCACGGAAGCCGATAACCTGCGGACACCTCCGGGCGTTACGACCTGATCCCCTTTTCGCGTGCTTATCTCATAGTTGGTCGTTGAGTTTGAGCGGTTGTATTCGCTCTCTACCGTTGAACTGTTTATCGCATAGCCGGGAATGTTCGTTGTTGTCCCGGGATTGCCGTTCACCGGGTTGCCCTGTCCTGTGTAGCTCTCTTCCTGACGTTCATTGCTTCTGGGGACTCCCGTGCCTGTGTCTGGATTGGGCGTGTACTCAACGAATGAGCTTGTGCGCTTGTCGAGATCCAAATCAATCCTCACCCGGACTATTGCGCTTCCCGGCCCGAATACCTGCTCAAGCATAATACGTACTTTGTTCTCCAGTTCGCGTTCATGCTGGCGTTCAAGCTCTCGTTGCACGGAAGTTACGGTGTTAGTTCCGTCGGGATTGTAGAGTATCATGCTGTCCGAAACCATATCGGAGAGTATCCGCCCGTTAGTGTCCACTACGGTAACAGCATCAGGCTCGAGTCCGTCAACGCTGTGCGCGACAAGGTGAATGATAGACTTGACCTGCGTAGGCCCTAAAGTTGCACCCTGACGGAGTCTCAGCAGTACGGACGCGGTTGAAGGCTTCTGCTGTTCTAGGAACAATCTCTGCTCCGGGATCACCACGCTTACCCGTGCGTTCTCTACCTGCGACATCTGCGCTATAGTCCGTGCAAGCTCCCCTTCTATTGCGCGCATGTAGGCTATTCTCTGCTGAAATTCGCTCATTCCCATATTGGACTCGTCGAATATCTCAAAGCCTGTAGTGCCTCCTTTAGGCAGTCCCATCTGCGCAAGTGCTAATCTCGTCTCGTATATCGCACCTCCGGGCATAAGTACGGCGTTCGCATTCGGGTCAAGCCTGTAGGGCATGTTGTTTTCCTTCAGGTAGTCAACTATTGCCGCCTGATCTTCTACTTCAAGCCCGGCATATAACGGCTCATATGTCGTGCTGCCTGTCATGAAGATCATTGCGCCGAGTCCTGCCAGCACCAAAAAGACGGCAAAAAATATTGACGCTCTCTGCCAGAGTTTTAGAGTTGACCAGAATGCGGAGAATGAGGCCGCCCAGCGTCTTAAGTTATCCATGATTTATGCTAGCCGGTTATTCGTGAGAGTGCCTGATACGCATCTATGAATTTGTTGCGTACTTCCATCACAAGCCGCAGTGCTGTATCTGCACGGGATGACGCTAATACCACTTCCGATATATCCTCGACATCTCCAATGGCAAGATCCCGTATTTTCTTTTCTGCTTCTAGCTGGAGTGTGTTTACTTCCTTGATTGAGTCCGAAAGCATATCTTCAAATGATAATCTCGGAGCTTCCTTTATTTCTTTTGCTGTATCTGAATGCTGGGTACTGTATACACTTCTTGAGGCGGCGATCGTGCCGTTTTGCCCGTATACCTGAGAAAAATCTATCATTAGACGATCCATAGCAAGGTCCTCCCGGTCTGTACAAAAAGATAAAATATTTTTTTCGCTCCGTCGATATGTTTCATTTTCCTATTTATATATGTTTATTCTGATTTATGATGCTTTATTCTGCGAGGGAAGCCGGACAATTTTCAACACGTGAACCATAATTGCCGGTCATAAAATCGTTCGCCCCTTCTAAAAATTTAACACGATAATTTTACACCCATAACCCGCTAAATTTTTATGCGGACAAAATTTTTTCACGTCTATATTCAGCACTAGCCGCAAAGAGGGGTGCAAAATTTTTTCACGGTCATTATATAATAACTTAGCTTCAATAAAACATTACTATTTACTGAAAGGAGATCTGTTTATTTCATGAAGGCATCAACGGTTCTGTTAATGCTATCCGTTTTTCTTTTATTTTCGGCTGTTTCCGCCATTGCACTTGAGATACCGGAAAGCTACGCGGATGACATAAGGAACATTGAATTTTTCCCAAACGGCGCAAAGTTTGAGTTTCATGTTACACCGCAGGACAACGGCAAATTCACTGCAGTCCTGCCCGGAGCATTTGACCCGTCTTCCGTAAGACTCCTGAACCCTAAAGACGTTTACGGGAACATCATGGTAACACGCCGCACACGCACAAGATGGACTCCCGGTCATCTTGCACAGCTCAAGGCTCAGCAGGAGGAACAAGCCGAAAAAGTCAGCGGGCTTGAAGCAAGAAGGGAATCACTTGAGCAGACATTAAAGCTCCTTGCAGAATCAGTTCCCGACAAAGCCAACCCTGCGGCAATAATCACCTACATTCGGGACGCTGAAGAGATGAGACACAATACGGAGAAGGAACTTGCAGCACTGAAAGCCACTATTGCACAGGAACGCGAGAAGCTCAACATGTACGCATCTGAACTGAACGCGAAAAGACCTGCAGGAGATGACAGCTATATTACCGTTACAGGAGAAGCCGGAGGAACTGTAATGCTTGAGGCTTTCACCAGTGCGGCATCATGGAGACCGAAATACGTGCTGAACCTGAACACTATCGGGGATCATGTTGAAGTGTATATGTACGTTATAGCCTCACAGAAGACGGGGCTGAATTACGAAGGAGATATGACACTTCACACAAAGAGGCCGGACGAGGCAGTAACTACACCATCGCTTGACCCGCTGAAAGTTGCAATCAAACCTAAAGAAGAAACTATAGCGTCAACTTCCCTCATCAGCATTAAACGCACAAACAGAATGTACAAATCTGCTGTTACGGCAGATGAAGATGCTGTTGAACTTGAAGAGGAAGAAGAATTTGCAGATATTCCTCAGACTGAAAGCAGGCCTGCAGTGAGGGAGAGTCTTTCGGACAGGACTTTAGACATTGACGGCGAGATACCCGGCGACGGGACTGAAAGAGAATTTGAGGTGAGGATGAGCGATCTGAATCTGGACTGCAAAACCGTTATCGTTCTCATTCCGGAACTGCGCAACGATGCGTGGATCATTGCGAGCATGGACGAGGGCAACGAACACCTGATACCCGGCGAGGCAGATCTCAGGGTAGACAATCATTCATCAGGGAAAATATATATTGAGGAGTACGGCACAGGACAGAAAATAATACCTTTCGGCTATGCAGAACAGATTACGGCCAAGAAGGAACGGCTTGCAGATAAAACGGGCGTTTCATGGTTCAGCGGGGTATTCACCAGCGGCTACAAGATAGAGATAACCAACGGCACAAAAGATGAACAGACTGTAACAGTTCGGGACAGGCTTCCAGTACCTACGGACGACAAAATCAAACTGGACGTTAAGAGCATAGAGCCTAAACAGAAGGAACGCGATGCAGAAAACAGGCTTACATGGGAGCTTACGATACCGGCAGGAGCAACAGTGCCGATAACTGTAGATTACAGCCTTAGCTATCCGTCAGGGGAGGAGCTGCAATACAAATAGAATGGGACAGAATAATTTTTTCAAGTGGATAACAGTACCGCCGGTAATCGCAATACTAACGATAATGTTTGCGCGCACAATGGGAGGCGGTGAATTTGTCGGAGAAGTTGACCTGTCCATATGGGCAATAGTATGGCTTCTGTTCATCGTATTGAGCGTGCTTTACGGGCTGTTCATCATCAACGGTTTCAACGCAGGGCTTATACCGCTTCAGGCAGTGGTACAGGGAATAATACTCTGCCCCATGTCCATAGCATACGGTGCAAGAATGATTCAGTGGCTCGGTGTTGTGTTTGCTGTAAGCGGTGCAGTTGCTCTTGTTGCCGCATACAATCAGGCAGAGGCGGCCCGGCATAAGGTGGTTGTAGTTGAAGTTGAGGACGACATGAAGAAACTTCCGGTGAACTTCGCCATCACTGATGATACCGGCGCAATACTGAATCTCAGTGATGACATGCTGAATGTTCTTGGCCTGTCCCGCGTGGATTCCATCGGCAAGAATATAGGCGACTGGTTCAGCCCGGTGGCAAAAACAGCAGAGATACACGACAAGATATGGGACATAAAGCGCAAGGCTGTGGAGGAAGGCAGAAGGTATTACTTTGAGCTTAACCCTAAAGGGCTTCCTGCAGGTGATTCAGAGGATGCTTCAGCAGGACAGCACGGCGGAGGAGAGTCCGCGCAGTTCCTTGATCCTGATACCCAGCTTCACACATATAATTACGGAATGGCCAGAATATCCGATGAACTCTACAGGGCAGAACGCTACAGCCACCCCGTAAGCGCGGTTATGATCCGTGTAGTTTTCCCGCAATTACTTCCTGATGACGATATGGCGAAATACATACGGCCTTTCAGGGCTTACTGCGCAAGAGTCATGAAGGACATTCGCCAGACTGATACGGCAATACAGGCCGGAGAATCACAGCTTCTTGTAGTTCTGTCGGAATGCACAGCGCATATGGCAGATGAAGTTACAGGAAGGCTTGTAGCCATAGTGAATGCACTGTGCCCTACGTTTGAGGAATTCCTGCATGTTACGGTGCTGAACGTATCAGAGACAGTTGAAGGCGGCGGAAACATACCTACAGCACAGGAACTTGTTGACCGGATGACCCACGCAATGACGCGTAAATATTCGGCAAATGCACTGTCAGAATGAGCAGGAGATTACTCAACAAATTAATATTAGGCTCATGCGCAGGGCCGTTTGTGTTCGGGATATTGATTTTCGTGCTTATCTTCGTTGCAGGAGATCTGTTGTTTCAGGCGGCAAAACTCATCATAGAACAGGGAGTAGCTTTCGGTGTTGTAGCACGCCTCTTCCTGTACCGCCTGCCTGAAGTAGTAGTCCTCACTATCCCGATGTCCTCGCTTCTGTCCACTCTTCTCGGAATGTCTACGCTGAATGCCGGGAGCGAGATTATAGCCTTAAAGTCTCTGGGAATCCCCTTCAAGAGGATACTTCGTCCCGTAATATTTGCGTCAGTCCTAATATCAATAACTGCACTGGGGCTGAATGAAACTATAGTTCCGTTTGCTTCCATTGCGGCGGACAGGCTGATGAAATACGAGATCATGAAGAATCAAGCTGTAGCAGTTCAGGAAAAAGTGTTTTTGCGCGAAGAAGAACGGGGAAGGCTCAAACGTGTATTCTATATTGACGAGCTTGACCCGAACAAAGGCGTGATGAGCGGGATAATGATGCACGAGTTTGACGACAACGGCGGGCTTTCCACGACACTTAACGCAAAACAGGGAATATGGCAGGACAACCAGTGGTGGATAGAGGACGGCAGAATGTACACGATAAACAGCGACGGTGAAGTAAGTCTGCTTCTCCGGTTCGAGCGTCAGAGGCTTGCGCTGAAATTATCGCCATCACAGCTCCGCAGCAGCACCAGAAGGCCGCGTGATATGAGTGCGCATGAATTATGGAGCTACATTACGCAGGCACAGGGAATCGGCTCAAACCTTCAGCAGTTATGGGTAATGTTTCACCTGAAACTTGCAGTGCCTTGGGCTTGCGTGATCATGGCGGTATTAGGCGCAGGGTTCGGCGCGTCAAGGCGGGGGCGTTCAGGCGGGGGCGTGGGCTTCGGCATAAGCGTTGTGCTTGTGTTCGCGTATTACGTCGTGATGTCTCTGTGCCGTGCACTTGGTGAGTCCGGGAATCTTCCTCCTGTTCTTGCAGGATGGGGGCCTAACGTCGTATTCATTGCAGTTGCTGCGTATTTCGCTATGAGGGTTGACAGGGTTTGAGCATTGCACTTATTGCAGGGCGGGGGATTCTGCCCGTAGAGATAGCGAAAAGGCTTCAGGATACGCAAAAGTATACTCTTATCATTGCGCTTCGTGATGACCCTGATACGCTGAAGCCCTATGCGTCAAAACTGGTACGCATGAAAGCACCCAACATAGGAAAAGGCCTCAAAGAAATTAAGGCTTTCGGTTCTGATGAAGTGATCATGGCAGGTAGCATACCCAAAAATATAATATACTGCCTGCCGTTATTATTTGACCGTACTGCACGTTCAATCCTCCGCAAAAGTTTGCGTGATGATCATTCGCTGTTAGGGGCTGTTGTTGATGCCATTGAAGACGAGGGAATAAAAGTAATCCCTTACTGGCAGATACTTCCGGAGTTCATCGCCTCAAAGGGACAGTTGTCATCACGTCCGCCGACACAACAAGAACTGAATGATACTGCATATGCTCAGGAGATACTGCGGGTAACTCTTCCGTGTTCTTTCGGACAGGCCGTATGTGTTGCTGACGGAGCGGTCGTTGCGATTGAGGCAATGGAGGGGACGGACAGAATGATTATGCGTTCAGGGGAGCTTTCCGGGCACGGCGTTATCGTGAAGATGATGAAGACCACGCAGGATATGCGCTATGACCTTCCTACTGTCGGGACGAATACGCTTGAGGCAATGAAGAAAGCAGGTTTGACGTGTCTTGCTGTCGAGGCCGGGAAGACTCTGGTGCTTGAGCCGGAAAAGTTCTTTGCGCTCGCTGAAAAATACAATATAGCTGTGTGGGGTATAGGGCAATGAAGAATATTTTTGTGTCTTGCGGTGAGGTCAGCGGGGACATTTACGCCGGTGATTTTATCCGTGAGTTATTGCGGATTGATGACAGCCTCAATATATGGGGAATGCTCGGAACTGAGGGTGTGAGGGCAGGAGGGCGCGCTGTCTGGAGCTATGAGGAGCTAAAGCTGATGGGAATCATTGAGGTGATACCTGCACTGCCGAGACTCCTGCGGCTCATGAGGAATATCACACGCGAGATCATGAACGTTAAGCCTGATGCTGTCGTGCTGATTGACTGTCCGGACTTTCATCTGTTTCTTGCGCGTTCTCTCCGGAAGTCAGGATACACCGGCAAAATAATATCTCTCATTCCTCCTACTGTATGGGCATGGAGAGCCGGACGGGTCAAGAACCTGAAGCGTGATTTTGATCTGTGCCTGCCGTTATTCTCGTTTGAACATAAATTCCTGCTTGACCGTAACGTTAATTCCCTATGGAAGGCTCATCCCTTAGTGCATGACCTTGAAGGCGTTAAAGTTCCCGAAAGTTTTACGCATAGATTTCCGGGGCAGAAAGTCATTGCGCTTATGCCGGGCAGCAGACGTTACGACATAAATTATCACCTTGATATTCTGCTCGGAACTGCGGAAATTCTCCAGGCTAAAGGATATTTGCCGGTATTCTCCGTTGCCCCGGGCTTGAGCGCAGATCTTGCGGCTGAACTTCGCGGTCGTGTCAGTGCTTCGGGCTTTGAGCTGTGGAATGGTGAAGGCAGGGAGCTTATGCTCGGCTCTCTTGCCGCTGCTGGGGTGTCCGGAACTGTAGCTGTTGAAGCTATGCTGTTGTGCCGGTATATGGTCGTGATCTACAACATGAAGCGTATGACCTATGCACTGCTGAAACACTTAGTGCGCACAAAGAATATATCTATACCCAACATGCTTACGGGAAAGCAGGTTTACCCGGAACTGCTTTGCGGTGCGGCAACTCCCGAAAGAATCACGCAGGAGCTTGAAGGCTATCTGAATGATGACCGGAAACGCAAAGAGATTGATGCACGCCTGCTTGAAGCGCGGGGATCTATGGGGAATGAGAATGCTGCTAGGTTCTGGGCTAAATGCGTCATGAGATTAACGGGAGGTGAATAAATCTTGCTGGAATCACTAACGGTTACGGGCTTCAGGAAGTACAAAACACTGACATTAAAGGGGCTTGGCCGTATAAATTTCATCATGGGTTCAAATAACATAGGCAAGACATCAATACTTGAAGCAGTCTACACATGGGCTTGCGGACAAAATATTTTGCCGGTAATATCACGGACTCTTTCACGCGGGAGGTATTCAGGAAGCCTTCAATCATACTGGCTCATGAAAGAGATCATTGCACTGTTCCGCGACAAGATTTCACGGCCGTTAGTGATGACATTTGACGGCATGAGCAACAACGCTTCTGCATGTTTCACGCACAAAGTGTATATCTCTCCGTCGTCGGCAAAATGGGAAGTAACCTGCAACGGAGCTGACCCCATGACATATGATGTTTCCGTGCCGGTGCAGAATCTTCCAGAAGCAGAGTCATTCTGTCCTGCAAGATATATCGATATTCTGTCGTATGCCGAGCCTTCCGGTAGTGTCGGGCTGTATGACTCGCTCAAGAAGAATGGGCTTTTAGCACAGGCCGCGCATGAGATGTCTGAAGTGTTCCCGGATATTGCGGGCTTTGACATGACGGAGGACACTGAAGGCACAGCAGTGAGCGTCATACGCACTGACGGAGAAACCCTGCCGCTGTACACATACGGCGACGGCGTGCAGAGATGGTTTCATATTATGGGAAGCATGATGCTCTACAGGGACTCGGTTATCTGCATTGATGAGGCGGATACGGGATTTCACCCTGCCGTACAGCATGAGTTCAGCAGGAGTCTTATACGTTCGGCGGAGAAGAATAACATACAGCTGTTCATCACAACACATAACCTTGAATTTATTGATACGTTCCTTGAAGCATCGGAAAATTTCAGCAAAAACATATCAGACAGCATAAAAATAATCACTCTCCGTGAAAGGGAAGACACTCCGGCATTGAGGGTATTGAATGCTTCAGAGGCAATAGAAGCACGGGACAAATTTTCGCTGGAGCTGAGGTAATCATGATGAATCTGATTTTATGCGAGGGCGGGACGGATCAAAGGCTTCTGGGGTCATACCTTGAGCGTTCTATGGGCTGGAAACGCAGGAACATGAAAACTGCACCCTTCAATCATTATCCGGTGATATGGTACGCAAAGGACGGAAATAAAACGCTGGGAATAATGGCTGTGAACGGGACGAATTTTTCCGCGCCGCTTGCGGACATTATGAGAAGCGAAATGTTTGAACACACCGTAGAGAGGCTCGCAATAGTTACAGATCATGATGATGCTTCAGCAGAGACAGAAAGGCTCATGAAGATTCATGATGTCATGTGCAGGGGACTGGGGATAATGCCTTTCTTTGATGATATTGTGCCGTCGCAGTGGGCTGACGTAATATTCTTTGACGGCTTTGCTTCAAGGTGCGTGATCAAGTTCTGCTACCTTCTTGTGCCTTTGCGTGAAACCGGGGCACTTGAGACATTCATGCTTGAGGCCATATCGGAGAACCCCGAAATGTGCAATGTAGTTGAGCGGGCAATGTATTTCACCGACGGCGTGAGGGCGACATCACACCGCTATCTGAAGCGGCGCAGGGAAATCATAAAGTCCCGGCTTGGCGCGTGCATGGCGGTCTTCAATCCAGACAGGATATTCAACACAACAAACTGGATGATACGTGCTGTAGCTTGGGAGAACTTTGAAGCTGCGCATAAACAGTTTGAACCGCTCAAACATATATGATGTTAGAATACTGCACAAATTTATTCATATTCCAATATTTATGGAGGCTGAGAAATGAAAGTAGTTCATATTCTGGCAGGTTCTTTTTCTGACGGCTGGACTTATCAGGAAAATCTTCTCACAAAATGGCAGCACAAGAACGGCCATGAAGTTACAATGATAACTTCCAGATGGTCATGGAATGCAGAAGGATTCATGACCATTCTTCCAGAATACAAGCATGATTATGTTAATGAGGACGGCGTTAGGATAATAAGACTCCCATGCAGGGGAACGGACAGATATTCAATGGGCTTTGATGATCTTTACCTGTCGATAGAAAGATGTAATCCTGATATTATATTTATGCACGAAGTTACTCACAATACAAATGCAATAATAGAGTACCTGAGAAATCACCGCAATGTAACTGCATATGCGGACAGCCATTCAGACTTTTCGAACAGCGGAAACAAGAGAAGCATAAAATTTCAAATAAAACGCATTCTAGGCAGAACGTCAAGAGAATCACGGGCACTGATCCCGTATGTAAAAAAATTTTTCGGCGTGCTTCCGGCGCGGGTAGATTATCTGAATTACGTATACAAAATCCCTAAAGACAAATGTGAACTGCTCTTAATGGGTGCAGATGATGACCTTGCAGCAGAGGCTGCAAAACCCGAAGTGCGGAAGAAACTGCGTGAACAATATAACATTTCTCCGGAAGATTTTCTCATAATGACCGGAGGAAAAATAGACTTGGCCAAGTCTCAGACTCTTTTGCTGATGCTACCGGCAAGGATAACGTGAAGCTGCTCGTATTCGGCCCCGTAGCAGATGAACTTAAGGAAAGGTTCAATGCACTTGTTGACGGCAGAAAGATTCAGTATGTCCCGTATGTTGAAGGCAAAGACACGTATTCATATTTTGCGTCGGCTGATCTTCTGGTGTTTCCCGGCCGTCATTCTGTATTCTGGGAGCAGGCTGCAGGTCAGGGAATACCTATGCTCTGCAAGGAATGGGCAGGAACTAAGCATGTTGATTTAGGCGGCAATGTTCGTTTCCTGAAGCATGACAGTACTGAAGAAATACAGGGAGAAATTAAGCGGCTATTAGATAACCCTGAAGAGTATAGATTCATGAAGTCGGTTGCAGAACGCGAGGGAATGAAAACATTTTCATACAGGAACATAGCAAGGCAAAGCATAGAAGATTATGAGTAATTAGCCGGTAATATTTTTTCAGGTTATCGTGTTATTATTCCTCCCGTAATTTAACAGGCTGAACTGTTAAAACTTTTACGGGAGGTTTTCATTAGCATGAAACGTATTATATCAGTTATACTTCTCCTGACTATTGCGGCAGTTCCCGCATTTCCCCACGAACTAACCATCAAGGCTAAAAGCAGTGAGATGAAAGCAGGCGAACCCTTCAATGCGACGGTGCAGTCAGCTCACAGGTTCATTGTTCCGGAAGAGGTTGAAGTGCTTGAACGCGTCAAGGCGGGAATCATTGAGGACGGAAAGCTCACAGAGTCCAAACTCACGGGAAATGATTCGGAGCTTTGCATTGATTTCACCGTTACCCCAAAAGACACATCGGGTTCGGTCATGCTTGCGGCCATAAAGGACGGCGAAACATGGTGCGTAACGAACGAGGGCGGGAAGTCAGGAGCGCGCAAGGATCTTGAGGCAAATGGCTTGAAGGTTCTCACAGCCACGAAGAACGACAAATACGCTAAGGCACTCTACAACACATCACATGACGACAAGAAATATTCTCAGGTTATCGGGCATCCTCTGGAGATTATCCCCATAACCAACCCTGCGGACGCTAAGACGGGTGAATATTTCCATGTGCGCATACTCCTGAACGGACAACCATACACCGGGCCGGTATGGGCAACTTATGACGGTTTCGTTACGGAATATGAGAACACATACGCCTATTACACGGAAGCGGAGAACGGTGAAGCACACATCAAAATCACTTCTCCGGGCTGGTGGGGAATAAGGGCATTTCAGGGAGGACTGCCGGGTATTGAAGGAGATTATGACGCTCTGACACTCCGTGCATTCCTGCTGTTTGAAGTGAAGTAATGCGAATCAGAATCTTTCTGCTTGGGCTGGCTATTGCTGGCCTGAGCATTTTACCCGCATATTCTCACGGTGTTGGCTACAGGGATGCGGGCTTGAAGGCAATAGCGTTAGAGTTCTTCTACTCTACAGGCGAGAAGATGAGCTACAGAGAGGCGCGGGTATTCTCTCCGAATGACAACAAATTTGCGGTGCAGTCAGGCAGGACGGACGAACAGGGCAGGTTTGCGTTTGTTCCTGATTGCGTAGGTGAATGGCGCGTGATTGTCCGTGATGAAGAGGGGCATCAATGCGAGGCGAAAATAGATATTGCGCAGGAGTTTCTTGACGGCACGGAGAAACACGAAAATATTACGGAGCATGAGACTCTGCCGCAGGGAATGGATTTAGTGATACGGGCATTGCTTGGAGTCAGCATAATATTCAACATTGCAATGATATTCAGGAGGAAGGGATAAATGCACATAAGCGAGGGCATTCTGTCGGGAACTGTTTTAGCTGTAGGCTGGGCAGGAACATGCGCGGGAATCTCTGTCGGGCTGAAAAAGACTGACACATCAAAAATTGTGCGCACGGCGTTATTGTCGTCCGCGTTCTTTCTGGCATCTCTCGTGAACGTAAGGATCGGGCCAAGCTCAACGCATCTGTCGCTGATTGCACCTATAGGCTTGGTGCTGGGCTGGTCATCATTCCCGGCAATATTCACGGCACTGCTGCTTCAGGCGTTATTGTTCCATTTCGGCGGCTTGCTGGTGCTGGGAGTCAACACATTCTGCATGGCATTCCCGGCATTGATGGTGTATCTGCTGTTCGGACGTTCGGTGCGTGAACGTACAGGTGTAATATCTGCATTGTTGTCGTTCGTGTCCGGAGCATTGGCGGTCATGACCGGAGCGGGACTAGTAGGGCTGAGTCTTGGCCTGACTGACGGGAATTTTGCTGCGGCCTCAAAGATTATCATCATGGCACATGTACCCCTTGCAGTGATTGAGGGAATCATTACGGCATTCATGATTCTGTGGCTGAAGAAGTCTGCACCGGAGTTCCTGCAATGAGAGACGCATACACGCTTGAATTTCCCATCACCAGCACAGCACACGCAGTAACTGATACTGCGCCTGAAGTGTCAGTGTCATGTTCCGTGCTTTATGCCTTTGCTGTATCTGTGGCAGTGATGCCGGGAGCTTTGCTGTTTGCGTCAGTTCTGCCAGTCCTCTGCATGTTCAGGCACAATACCAGCATAAAAGCACTAGTGAAGCTCAACATCATTAATGCCGTCATGATAATTACTATGGCTTTAACATGGCCTGTGTTCAGTGAGGGGATCACGGCGGGAATGATAATTGCATTGCGCGTGAACATGATATACATAGTCTTTGCGTCTGTGGTATTTCCTCTGGGAACGGCAAAAATATATTCCGCCCTGTGTTCTATGGGAATACCCGAAAAGCTCCGTGTGCTTATGCTCCTGACATTCAGGGGAATATTCATACTCCATGACAGGCTCAATACTGCATTAGTGTCCGTGAAGCTCCGTGCTCCTGCATTGAGGGGGACAATGAAGCT
>CAJOES010000021.1:38712-40060 GCA_905233455.1 uncultured Synergistales bacterium
CAGGGTGCGGGCAGGTCAGAACGCATGATGACGGCGGCAGAATGCCGGGGAGGTTTCGGCGGGTTCTCACAGGCGGAACGGCATGAACTCTCACGGAAGGATATTGCATTATGCGCGGTGATGACGGCTTATGCTCTGGCAGTTATCGCGGTGAATTATGCTTTTACCCCCCTATAATCCCCCCTTATCATGGGAGACTTCGTGTACTCACCCCCTGCAAAGGGGGAATGGGGGTGTGAATTATGCTTGAAGTTGAAGGTCTGAAGTATCGTTATCCCGACGGACATGCGGCACTGAAGGGAATAACTTTCACGATACATGACGGCGAGAAAGTTGCGCTTGCCGGTGCAAATGGTTCGGGGAAATCTACGCTGTTGCTGCATTTGGCCGGTGCACTGAAGGTTCAGGAAGGACGAATAGCCTTCAGGGGAGATGCCTCACAGGAATCATTGCGGCGTAATATCGGCTTGACGTTCCAGGAAGCGGACGATCAGATACTTATGCCGAGCGTTCTTGAGGATGTCGCGTTCAGTCTCGCTGCCGGAGGAATGCCAGTGAAGACTGCCCATGAACGTGCAATGAATATTCTTGCGTCTCTGGGAATCCCGCACCTGTCATCGCGTCCTCCGCACAAACTTTCGGGCGGAGAGAAGCGCATAGTATCATTCGCGGGGATTCTTGCGGCTGAACCGGAAATGCTTGCACTGGACGAACCTTCAGCGGGGCTTGATCCTAGGGCACGAAGACGGGTGATTGAGTTTCTGCGCAACACGCACAAAACTATTCTTCTTGCATCACATGATCTGGATATGGCACTTGACGTATGCGGAAGGGCAATAATACTTCATGACGGACAGGTTTCAGCAGCGGGTAAACTTCCTGAACTTTTCATGAACCGTGAGCTTCTTGAGTCAAACGGGCTTGAACTTCCTTTAAGGTATTCCTGAAGATTTAGTGTATACTTTTGGATGAAATTACACTTCATGTAACTGCAATAACGAAGGGAGCAATTTTATCCATGAAGAAAATATTAATCATTGCGGCGGCGTTAATGTTTGCGTCCGTCATGGCTTTTTCTGCATGTGCCGAAGAAGCATACGATGTGAATACTCCGCACGTAATCATCAATCAGGTTTTCGGTTCAGGCCCGCTGAATAAAAGCGACGGTTATTTTTCCCGGAGTTTCATTGAGCTGTACAACCCAACAGATGAATCCGCAGACCTTACCGGGTGGGCAGTGCATTACAGGTCATCATCTGAGGATAAAGTTTCAGGCGACAAATGGTACAAGACGGAACTATCCGGAGAGATCCCAGCAAAGCATTCTTATCTTATAGTCGGCATTGAA
>CAJOES010000021.1:40120-42684 GCA_905233455.1 uncultured Synergistales bacterium
GGGTTTCTCTGTAATATTAACTAGCAATTCAGATGACATTGCAGAGGACACAGAAATATTCGATAACACCGCAAAGAAACCGTTAATTTCAGGCTACGTTGATATGTTAGCTGCGGCAGGGAATGACTACAAGCCTGATGAAGGAACGGGACTCACACAAAAACCATTCGCATACGAGACTGACTTCGGAGCAAAACAATCCAAGAAGAAAGCTATCCGCAGGACAAAATTTCAGGACACCGACAACAACAAGAAAGACACAGAAGCAATAGACTACAGCGGGACGAGTATATCGCAGTATCTTCCGCACAGCACGGCATTCGGAGCATGGGACGGCTACACAATCATGCTTAGTGAGATAAGTGATGCCAAGAAGGGACTCCCGAAATTCTACACAACTTACTGTACGGAAGATTCTGCCGCAGGACTTACAGAAGCCGTTAATGCCCTTGATGAGGCACTGAGCAATGATGTGCAGGATATAGATACGCTGTCGTCCTTGAAGGATGCAATGATTGAGGCGGCCGGGAAGCTGAAGTTCAAGCATGATGAGAAGGTTGCGCAGATATATATTGCTACGGAGAACAATAACGGAATAGCACTTCAGAAAAGCACAGGATATGTTCCGACGCAGATTGTATGTGTGAGTACGGACGGGACGCAGATGGCATATGACATGGGAGCACAGATAAAGGTTAGGGGTAATTCTACTTCGGGCGGTGCTAAAAGGCCATATAATATGAAGTTCAGCAGTAAGGTTAGTTTGTTCGGGTTCGGTGAAGCTAAAAAATGGTGTCTTCTTGCAGATTATTTTGATCCCACACTGATGAGGAATAAAACAGCCCTAGACTTAGGCAAAGCACTTGGGCTTGAAGCTACTCCGGACTGTCAGTTAGTTGAGGTATGGGTTGACGGATATTATAGGGGAATATATCTGCTGACGGAAAAAATTGAAGATAATGAAAACAGAGTAAATATTGACACTAAAAAAGAAGATTTCCTTATTGAGCTCGATGTATACAGGGAAGCAGGGGAGATATTTTTCACCAGTTCAATGGGATTTAACATAAGGCTTCATGAACCAGAAAAGGAAGAGTATGCCAGCACAGCAAAAGCGAAAGTAGATGCTCTGGAAAGCGTACTCAGGACTGGAAAATGGGAACAAGTAAAAGAATATATCGATGCTGAATCATTTGTTGCTCATTATATTTTGAACGAGTATATGAGAACTTATGATTTCGGCTGGCCTAAGTCTGTTTATATGTATTACAAAGACGGTAAATTTTTCGCTGGCCCTGCTTGGGATTTCGATTTTTCCAGCGGCAATATCAGCGGCTCTGCTTCAGCACAGGGGCTTCAAATAAGCGGGACTGTATGGTATAGGTATTTGTGCAATATCCCAGAGTTTCAATTTTTAGTGTTTAAAAAATTTCTTGAGGTTTGCAGTTCACAATTAATTACAAATATATATAAGACTAATGGGCTTCTTGAAAAGACAGTAAATTTTTATTCAGAAGCAATAACTAGGAATAATGACATCTGGTACGTAGGAACACCAAAACCTAGTTGGAACAGGCAGCCTGATTCTACGTATGAGGCAAATCTTGAATTTTTCAGGAAATGGCTTGAAAACAGAAATGAATGGATGCAAAGCTATTTCCTCAACAGGATATACACCGAACCCGACGGCAGATACTACTACACTGACGGCGTAAGGACTCCAGCAGGCATAATCACCTTCGAGAACAATTACTACCACGCAGGCACTGACGGCAAAATCTCAACCGGCACATTCAGCTTGGACGGCCACACATACTACGCAAATGATTCCGGCCAGTTCCTCCTGCAGTCTATGGACATCACCATAACCGGCGGAGACTCTCTTACGCTCAACACCGGTACTTCAGCATCACTCACGCTTTCGGCAAAAGTCAGCGGGGATTACGGCTATTCCCTCACGAAAGCACTTGCAGCCAGCAGCTACACCCTCACATGGAGCGCAGATATTGCGGACTCCGGCCTGACATTCTCCGGAAGCACTCTCACTGCAGGAACGGACGCAAAACCCGGTAAATATTCCGTGCCCGTAAGCGTCTCTGTCTCATCTCCCGGCGTGAACGGCAGCATTCAGGCATCAGCGCAGAAGGTCATCACTGTTACGGTGAAGGATATTGCGCCTGAACTCGATACGGGCAATGTATCTGTACGTGCCAAGACTGGCGGGGACATTGCACCGGCAGTAATCACCGCAATTCAGGGGACAAATATCGTATGGACTCTGGACGGCAGACTCCCTGAAGGAATTTCCGGCAAAGTTTCGGGCGATTCATACGTCATCAGCGGTACGGCAGGTTCAGGGTCTTCCGGAACGCATACACTCACGCTTACGGCCTCAAACACTGAAGGGGAATCTTCTGCGGGCATAGAGATAACCATAGCGGGACATTCCGGAGCAGATTCGGACAGGTCAGGAAATATTACTGCCTTCACGAACACTGTCGGGGATTTCCTGATGTCTGCGGACATAGCGATAATTCCGGAGTCCGACGATTTCACGTGCACTG
>CAJOES010000021.1:42791-50675 GCA_905233455.1 uncultured Synergistales bacterium
AGTTCAGATAATCTCATACCGATAGATGCGGACGGACATGCAGAATATCATCATGTGTTCACGCTTTCGGGCATTCCTGCAAGGTCATCGGATATTGCCGTAACACTTACTGCAACGGTAATGATTTCTGGTGATATTCCGGTGCTCACCGCATACGCAAGCAGAGACGTGAATATTTCCGTGAAGCCTGTACCTGCTCCTGAACTGGACACGGACAGCATAACCATAACTGCAGAGGCAGGGAAAGAGATTGAGCCGGCAGTCATTACGGCACTCAAAGGGAAAAATATTGCGTGGAGTTTCAGCGGTGATCTTCCTGCAGGATTGTCGGGCAGTCTGGAAGGGGACAAATACACCATAAGCGGCACACCGGGACTTTCAGCTTTTGGTACGTACAGATACTATGTTTCAGCCGCAAATACAGGAGGAACGGCAAAGGCATATGTTGATATTTCTGTTGTGCGGCCTGAAATCATTACTGAGGCAGTATCGGGCGGTAATGGATCAGTTACAGCATTCAAGTACAGGCAGGGAAATATTATTATGTCGGCGGACATAGCGATAATTCCAGACTCTTTAGATATAGCCGTAATTGCAGGAGAAACCTTATCGCATACTGTAAGCGTTGATGTAAGGCTCATGATAGCTGATACGTTCTATGATGAATATTCATACTCAATGGACATTGCCGGACTTCCCGAATGGCTGAAGGCTTCCGGAGAGTTGGCGAGTTCAGATAATCTCATACCGATAGATGCGGACGGACATGCAGAATATCATCATGTGTTCACGCTTTCGGGCATTCCTGCAAGGTCATCGGATATTGCCGTAATGATTTCGGGAGATATTCCGGTGCTCACCGCATACGCAAGCAGGGATGTGAATATTTCCGTGAAGCCTGTACCTGCTCCTGTAACAGAATCGGAAAGCAGCACGGATATTGAGCCTGAACCGGATATAACTACAGATATTGAGACTAAACCAGCCCCAGAGCCGAAACAGGATATTGCACCTGAACCAGTAAAGGAAACAGAGAATCAGACAGTTGAAGATGACATTCCTGCATCTAGCTACGTGTTATCGGAAACATCTCTTCAGGCAATAGAGCAGATGACAGAAACAGAGAGGCAATCAATCACAAAGATAGAGATTAGCGGCAGTATTCAGGATCTCTCACTGTTGAACTTGCTGACTAATCTTCAGGAAGTTGACCTGAAACAGGCCGTATCACTTGAAACCGTAGACCTTAGCGGCAACACGTCAATCAAGAGTGCGGACATTTCCGGCAACACTACAGTGAAAAGCATAAACTTGGCCGGAAGCAACATAGAGACATTTGACGCTAAAGGGTGTGCAAGCCTTGAGAGTATAGACATTTCGGGCTGTGCAAACTTGAGGGAGCTTGACATCACCGGGACGGATGTATCATCGCTTAATGCGGAGGACTGCGCAAAACTTGAAGTATTGAGTGCGGCATCATGCGGGCTCACCAGCATAAACCTGAAGGGCTGTATATCACTTGAGACTCTTACGCTTGACGGAAACAGCCTGCCCAAATTCGACGCGCAGATATTCAGCAGACTGCGCGAGCTGTCATGCTCCGGACAGATGATAGAAGGCTGGACTGTCGGCAGAAGGTTCAATTTAGGGCAGTATCTCGATAGCGTATCTGTATCCGCGGCAGATGAAGGCGTGAGTTCTGCTTCGGGGAATATCGGTGCTGTTCGTGCCTATGATGAGGACGGGAACGAGATTACAGCGGAATATGACGCTGAGACGGGAGTGGCTGTCTTCGGGAGCGTGCCATATAAGATGTCGTATGAATATGCTACAGGCTTCAATGATGCAGTTATGGACGTTTCAGTCTTCACCGACGGAACTGACACTGAAGATGAAAGCTCAGGAAGCGGGCCGAACAGTCCGAACGGAGGCTGTGATACCGGCTTTGCTTCGGTGATTGTGCTTGCAGTTATGGCATTCTTCAGGAAGCGTTAAAGGCAAATACATTTTCCCTTCTGTCTTTATGGCAGGAGGGATTTTTTGTTGCCGTGATATTATTCTTCATGAGGTGAAACAATGAACAGCATAAGAAACTTTTGCATAATTGCCCATATAGATCACGGAAAATCTACGCTGGCTGACAGGCTTTTAGAAGCAACAGGTACGATTGCATCAAGGGATATGAAGGCGCAGATACTTGATTCACTTGCGCTTGAACGGGAGCGCGGCATAACGATAAAGCTGGTTCCTGTACGAATGGATTACACAGCAAAAGACGGACGCAAATATATACTCAACCTCATAGACACGCCCGGACACGTGGATTTTGCCTATGAGGTATCGCGGTCATTGGCGGCATGTGAAGGGGCACTGCTTGTAGTTGACGCATCACAGGGAGTCGAAGCACAGACGGTTGCGAATGCGTATCAGGCAGTGGAGCAGGGGCTGGAGATTCTTCCGGTCATCAACAAGATAGATTTGCCCTCAGCACGTCCAGACAACGCAAAGCAGGAGATTTCTGACGTTATAGGGATTGATGCTGATGATGCAGTGCTCACCAGCGCAAAGACAGGGCAGGGTGTAGATGAGATTCTTGAACGCATAGTTACGGACATTCCTGCACCTAGCGGAGACCCTGAAGCACCATTGCAGGCATTGATATTCGATTCAGTCTACGATAATTATCGCGGCGTAATATGCTATGTCCGTGTGATGAACGGGAAGATACGCGCAGGGCAAAATATTATGTTCATGTCCAACGGCATAACTTATCCCGTGAATGAAGCAGGAGTCTTCAGGCCGTCATTCACGCCGGTAAACGAGCTTTCAGCCGGTGAAGTCGGCTACATCACTGCCAGCATAAAGACACTTGCAGAAGCTCAGGTAGGAGACACCATAACGGACGCGTCAAGCCCTGCAGGTGCACCTCTGCCGGGCTACAAGAAGGTGAAGAGCGTAGTGTTCTGCGGATTCTATCCTGTTGAGCGCGATAATTACCCCCAATTACGCGACGCACTCGAAAAACTCTGCCTGAATGACTCTGCCGTAACGTATGAACCGGAAAGTTCTGAAGCATTAGGTTTCGGATTCAGGTGCGGATTCTTGGGATTGCTGCATATGGACGTAGTGAGGGAAAGATTACGGGAGGAGTACGGCGTTGAACTCGTTGCTACTGCACCAAACGTAATATATGAAGTCGTAAAACAGTCAGGCGAAGTTATAGAGGCACACCGGCCTTCGGATTTCCCGGATGCCAGCGAGATTGCAGAAATCAGAGAACCGTATATCAGGCTGTCGGTATTCATGCCGTCGGAATATACCGGACGTGTTATGCAGCTGGTACAGGACAAGCGCGGCACATACAGTTCAATGGACTACATTACGCCTGAACGCGTGCGGCTGGTGTACGAAATGCCGTTATCGGAATTCATCGTGGACTTTCACGACAAACTGAAATCACAGACACGGGGCTATGCTTCGCTGGACTATGAGCTAATCGGCCTGAAAGCGTCTGAACTTGTGCGCGTAGATATTCTCGTGAACGGTGAAGCGGCTGATGCTTTCTCGTTCGTCTGCCACAAAGACCAGGCATATAACCGCGGTCATGCAGTCGTAACAAAACTGAAAGAGTTAATACCGTCTCAATTATTCGAGATTCCCATACAGGCATCAATAGGCAGAAGGGTTATAGTTCGTGTTAATGTCAGGGCACTGCGCAAGGACGTTCTGGCCAAATGCTACGGCGGAGACATCACGAGGAAACGCAAACTGTTAGAGAAGCAGAAGGAAGGCAAGAAGCGCATGAAGCAGATCGGGAAAGTTGCAATCCCTCAAGAGGCTTTCCTTGCGTTCATGCAGGTAGACAGTGGAGAAAAATAGCGGGCTGTATATTCATGTGCCGTTCTGTGAGAGGAAGTGCGGCTACTGTTCGTTCTACAGCGTGAGGGTCAATGATAGTGCTGTGTCATCATGGCTTGCAGGCATTGAGCTTGAGTCGCGGAAATATCACGGCGCGCATATCCGTACACTGTATATCGGCGGGGGGACTCCGAGCGTTCTGACGCTGCAGCAGTGGCATGAACTTATGGCGGTAATTCGCGGGCACTTTGACCTGTCGGGAGTGATTGAGGCAACAACGGAAGCAAACCCCAATTCACTTACGCCGGAGCATGTGAAGTTCTTTCGGGAGAATGATTTTACGCGCATAAGTCTCGGTGTGCAGAGCCTCAATGATGATGAGTTAAAGACGCTTGGCCGGATTCATGATTCTCATACGGCACTAAAAGCTATGGAGCTGGTGAAGACTTCCGGGCTTGTCCTGAGCTGTGATCTGATTTTCGCCATTCCCGGACAGACATTGCGGACGTGGGATAACTCATTGCGCACAGTCATGAATTACGCCTCGCATATCTCAGCATACCAGCTTACCCTTGAGCCTGATACGCCGATGGGACGCAAATACAACAACGGGGAGCTGAATACTTCAGGCTATAAGTTTTACCGTTATGCGCAGTACCTTCTTCCGCGTCATGAGTTCATGCAGTACGAAATTTCGAGCTTTGCCCCTGATGGCTTAGAGTGCAAACACAATATGGCATACTGGGATCATTCAGACATTATTGCTTTAGGTCCGTCCGCAGTGAGCTATCTTGACGGCGTGAGGTACACCAATAATCCCGGCGGGACAATAACACGTGAGGAGCTTTCACCGAGAGAAAGAGCTATAGAGCTTGCGATATTGTCCCTGCGCACGAAATGGGGAATTTCACGCAAAAATATTCTGCCGGAAATTTATGCGGTTCTGTCGTCTATGCCTGAAGACCTTTTCGTCATAACCCCTGAACGCATAGCTTTAAGTCCGCGCGGCATGAGGCTGGGCAATGCTATATGGTGTGAATTGCTGGACTTGTGATAGAATATCTGTTGTCCGGCTCAATGCGGCGGAGACCTGTGAACCGTGTCAGATCGGGAACGAAGCAGCACTAAGCAGAATTCTTCGGGTGCCATTGAATACCGGACATTATTTCATCAAAGCCCTTCATCATCTTAACAACACTAAAACTATTCCCAAGCCTTGAAGATATTTCATGCAGATCATCATTCATGCTGCCGTAGTTATCGTATATCCTGAACAAGTCCGGCAGAATTTCCGCAAAGTTTTTATGCTTGTAATACGGAGATCTTTCGGAGAAGTAAGACCTAACAGCCACGTCAAGATTACCCGGCCTAACCTGCCCGAAATAATATGAGCACATAGCTACAACCGGCCTGAAGGAATATGCGGCTTCCATTGCTGATGTTGCAGAAGCAAAGACAATATTAGCCTTCTCTATATACGGTCTGGGGTTGTCCTGCGTGCCGATAATATTCACGCATTTGCGGCCAAGTGATTTGTTGAGCTTGTGCGCCAGTGCCTTGAACTTGTAGAGTCTCCAGCCTCCGCCTCCAAGAATATTTATGCTGAAGTCCGGTATATGATCCTGAATCGCTTTTATGTTGTCCAGCATGTGAAATATTCCCGGTGTCTTGTACCTGCTCAATCTCCCGAAGCATAATATATTGAACGGGTGAATGTCCGGAAGTTCCGACGGTGCGAAGAAAACATCAAGAGGCCGTATCATCTTCACGATCGGCACGTTTGCGTTAAGTTCATGGAGCTGTGAAAGTATATCCGGCTCAAAGGCTGTCCATGTGTCGCTGTATTTCACGAGCGAGGGAATATCCCTGCCCTTCCTGTCCGTCTTTGCTACAGGGTCAAGAAAATACGTGATGAGGGGTGCGCCGGTGATTTGCTTTATGCGTGTTGCGAGGGGAAAAGAACGCCGGGGATCTGACATGATTACGTCTGGCCTGAAACGTTTAGCCATGAAGTCAAAATACATGTTCCCGACACTGACCGAAGGACACGTTATGACCTTCAAGCCTTCCTGCCTGTATCGTGCCTGAAAGCCCCTTCCTGCCCAGCGTCCCATAACTGCAACGTCATGGCCTGCGCGCTTTAATGCCGTGCCTACATTCAGTATATAGCTTGTTACCCCGTCAATCAGCAGAGCATCAGAACAAAACAATATACGCATAAAAATTCAGCTCCTCAATCTGTAATATAAACTCGGTGCATGAAGTACAGCAAATGCCTTCAGGAACAGTTCAGGCTTATTCATGAGAACGTGAAAATTCTGCGTCCCGGAAAGCACAGCCGCAATATTTCCGTCCCTGCGCAGTGAATCATATCCTGCCCTGTCTTGCTTCATTGCGTGGAGCGTGAAGAGACGCAGCACACTCTGAGGCAATAATATATTTCCGGCTAAGTCCTTCAGGTGTTGGGATTTTGCGTACTGCATGAGATATTCCGCAGTCCTCTTCTGCGCATAAGTGTTGTGCTCATAGCGCAGAGTCTTCTTCATGCCCGTATCATTATCACGTACAGATCCCATATTTTCATGATGAATATATATATACAGGCATTGTTCAGTGAATGCGGCAGTTTCGGCCCTGCATAACGCTTTAGTCATGAACTCGACATCACCTCCGGCAGTACAGCCCTCATGAAAGAGAAGCCCGCATCCCTTCAGGAATCCGGCATCATACAGGCAGCACCACACCGGCGGAATATTACCGCTCAGGATAAAGTCTTCCCCGCATGACGGCGAACTCATGCCCTGCGCTTTAGGCTTCAATATGTTCGGCCTTCCGTCAGTGAACCTGTCGATGAGTCCGCAGAAGACTATATCATTTCCCGCAATAATGCCGTGAAGAGAAGACACAAAATTTTCTTCAAGCATGTCATCAGCATCAACAAAGCATATATACTTTCCCTTTGCGTGTTCAATGCCGGTATTTCTTGAGGCGCATTCACCCCTGTTGCGCTCATGGGTTATGACCGTGAATTTTCGTGATGATGAGGATAATACTTCACGTGCTGCTGATGCCGTATTGTCTGTTGAGACATCATCAACCAATATTATTTCAAGCTCTTCATAGTCCTGTTTAATTATGCTTTCGAGCGTGTATTTTATTCTTGTCTCCGCATTGTATGCAGGAATTATTACGCTGATTAAATCATTCATAGTCCTTGTGATATTCAGATACCTCAATATAGAAACGTTTACGCAGTGAATAAATCCCCACCAGCCTAACAGGAAGAAGCGGCCAAGTATATAGAACTTCAGGAACTCAAGGCTTGATACCCATAACAGCCTCCACGGGGAATAATTCTTTTTCTCTGTTACTGCACGTGAAACCATAAGCTCGGATTTTCTGTTGTATTTGTCTATTATCTGCCTGATTGATACGTATGAATAATGATCTATGAAGTTTCTGCACTTTCCACAGGTTGCGTTCTCCCTCACCTTCACAACATCATCATGATCCAGTCGTCCGCTCATTGTCCATGCTTCACGGTTGTAGAGCCGTATCTCCCTGTAGTGCTTGACCCACCTGTTAGCGTGTTTCATGCCCGGATACACTTCGCCCCGCGGGAGTATATACCCGTCCTTCCCTGCATTCAGCTTCAGGGCCGCAATCTCCTGCGCCAATGCCGGTGAGATGACTTCATCAGCGTCAAGACGTATAACCCACTGATGCGAGCACTGTTCCTCCGCAAACTTGACCTGATGCCCCACTGACTGCCAGTCATGGTGAATGAACTTTGCACCGAATGACTCCGCAATTTCCTGCGTCCTGTCAGTGCTTCCGGAGTCCACTATTATTATCTCGTCAGCTAAATCTTTTGCAGACTCCAGAGTCCTCGCTAATCTCTTCTCTTCATTGAGGGTGATTACGTATAGCGATAACTTTTCTATGCGCATAAAACAAATTTTCCTCCGGATGAAATTTTTGCATGTATTATGACATAAAAAAACAAGGTCTTAATCCCATAATGGG
>CAJOES010000022.1 GCA_905233455.1 uncultured Synergistales bacterium
TGAGCATCATACAGGCTCAAGTGCCAGAAGAATTCTTCAGTGAAAAGCCTTATGAGATCGTTCAATGCCTTTATGCTGTCAGGATCAGGCCCGCTGATGCACATTCCCGCCAAGATTCTGTTTATGCACTCCGCAAAGGCAAAGCGTATCTGTTCCTCGTCCGGCTCAACCTGCCAGAATCCAGCATACTCAAATATTCTCCTGATACCTGCAGCATCAGGGTGATCGCTGCCCAATCTCTGCACAATCTCGGAAGTTAAAGTGTATTTTGCCGCAGTTATGATGATTGCGGGCGGTTTTGACCCAAGCAGAGTCAGATACTCTAAAAGCTGGTCATAATTTTTCGTAACGCTCTTCAGGTTTGCTTCAAGTTTCTCTACGTCCTGCTGCAGAAACTCATTCACTACCTTGTGCCTTGCATCTAATGGAATGTTGGTTAACGTATACTGGTCATAGCCGAACTTCTCAAACAGTATGCCTTCATTGTACTCATTGCTGAACATTTCCCGGAGTTTCTGCGCATCATCGAAAGTAACCGCATGGCCCGAATTGTCCTCGCATATTCCGCACAGCAGTAATGTTCCCTCGTCCCTGCTGTTCCTGTTGACGGCAAAAAGATAGTTCCCTTCCTCGCCTGTAATGTGTGAATGCACGTGAACCTTTCCCGCAGAAAATGATTTGTCCTCCGCACCTATCTTAAGCGCATTTCCCGACAAATCCCAGCACCCTTCGGACATATCCTGCCGGAAATCCCTCAGCAATGACGTGATGCCGTAATATGCCGCCATCTGTTTTGTGTCTGAATGCCCCTGCTTGCCGAGAAGCTCATAGACTTTTGCGCCGTCCTGAAGTTCCGGGACATTGCTGGGGGCTTGGGCTAATATCTTCAGGAATGACGGTTCAAGGTCAACACCGAACAGTTCTTTTGCCAGCTCAATGGCCCGCGCGGCATAACGCATGATCTGCACCGGCTCAATCCGCGAGATCTCATCGAAGAACCACCCGCATGAAGTGAACATCAGCAGTGAATTTCTCTCCATCTCCATTAAGGACAGTGCACGGATTCTTTCTTCATCTGTCAGAATATGCGTAGTGTTCTGCTTCAGGAAGGCATTAACGCATTCGTCGGAACGGTCAAGAATAACATCAATATATCTGTTCCTCGCGTTCCATGCGTCAAAAAACATGTCTTCAGAACCTTTCACGAACAGTTCAGCAAGCTCGTCGCGCAGATAGTTCATTGCCTCACGCAGCGGCTTTCTCCATTTATGGTGATAGCCGGGAGTATCGAGGCCGCACGGACAGTCATTGCACCATCTTTCGACACCGTGCGCACAGCTCCATGAAGACGGCTCTATGATCTGCACCTCGCTTTCAGGAGGATAGAACGCAAGATACTCGCCGTAAACCGTTAATTGTGCATCGCTTGAGTTGTCGATAGATTCAAGGCAGTACGCTAAAGCCATATCCCCGTGTTTATGGTGGTGTCCATAGGATTCCCCGTCTGTTGCTACGTGCGATAATACCGGCTGGCCTCTGTCCGGGTGTGCATCAATGAGCCCGCGTGCCATTGCCCCGCCGTCATTGAGGAGTCCGCCGAACGCAATCTTCTGCGATAATACGCCGTCATAGAAGAATATTGCTATGCTTCGTCCTGAAGGCAAGTTGCATTTGTAGGCGCAGGTCGTGTTTATCTTCGCTCCTGAAACATCCTGCCACTTCTCTTCAGTCTTCCAGCCTATTGCGCGTACGGACTTTGCCTGCCACGGAGATAACACGGTGAACAGTATTCCGTTCTCTGCAAGCACTTCAAGCGTTTCCGTATCGACCGCGCATTCAGCGAGCCACATACCTTCAGGCATTCGGTTGAAGCGTCTCCGGAAGTCCGCAATGCCCCATTTGACCTGAGTCTCCTTGTCGCGCCGTGATGCTAAAGGCATGATGATATGATTGTAGACCTGAGCCATTGCCGGGCCGTGTCCGGAGAATCTTTTGCGCCCCTGCCTGTCTGCCTCAAGTATTGCCTCATAGCATAAGTGGTCTTTTTCCTCTAACCATGTCAGCAATGTCGGGCCGATATTGAAGCTCATCCTAGAATAGTTGTTGCAGATCTTTCTGATGTCCCCTCTGTCATTGAGGATACGTGATGCGGCGTTACGGCTGTAACACTCTGCGGAAATTCGTGCGTTCCAGTCGTGCCATGGTGCTGCGGATTCCTGAAGCTCTACGGTCTCAAGCCATGGATTCTCGCGCGGAGGCTGATAGAAGTGTCCGTGAATACATACATAACGGGGCAAATTAACATCTCCCTTTACAAAATTAATTCATTATGTCAATTATACTCACAGTGAAAAATTAATTGAGGAAAGCTGAAACAATTTACGGTAAATGGCTAGTGCAGGAGTATTCAGACAGCGAAAATAAAAATACTTCTCCAAAAATCTTAGAGAAGTATTCTGTTTTCTATATTTTACCGACTGATTATTCATAAGCCGTAGTTTTTCTGGTGGAGATAAGGGGATTCGAACCCCTGACCTCTTGAATGCCATTCAAGCGCTCTCCCAACTGAGCTATATCCCCGTTAAAGTGCTGTGCCATTCAAGCAACGAGGTGAATTATATGCGATTATGCCCCGCAATGTCAAGCATTCACATACCAAACGGCATAAAAAACGGCAGGCCGGTGATCCAGTCTGCCGGAAAAAGCACAAGCCAAAAGCCTATTTCTGCTAATAGTTGTTCGTTATGTTGCTTAGTGTCGACGTGTACGAGTTTATCGTATCGAAACGTCCGTTCTCAATCTTGAATACTCTCCAGTACCTGTAGCTCCCGCTGTTTGTGCTCGGTGCAGGAGGAACAGTGTACGAAGCTATCTGCTCGTTGCTCCTGTAGACATCAACTCTGGCCTCAGTCCTGCTCCAGTCATACGTGTCGGCATATGAATACCAGTGTATGAAATACTCGTAAGCCGCCTCAATGTTGTCAACAACGTTGAATGTGATAGTCTCTGGGCCGTAGCTGGTTACGTCGTCGCGGTCAAGATTGATATTTTCATTATTGATAGAGTCATCCCTATGCGCATAGTACACATGCACAGCTTCGGCCGCAGTCTTGCCGTACAGATGCGAGTCAAGGTCTGTAGGATACACGCCCCAAGTCAGAACTACGCGGTACTGTCCTTCTGCAAGATTCCTTCTTGAGAGACAGCCAATATTGTCATTATTTGTGCCTTCGTTAAAGGTAGCATTGAATCTGGCTTCCGTGTAACCGTCCAGAGTCATTACAACCGTATAATACCCTGCATCAATTCCTGAATATGAGAACTTTCCGCCTGCATCTGTCGTCCCGGACGTTACCTGTACTGCATCATCCGCAGCATCCCAGCCGTTGAGCACCTTTACGCTTACACCTGAAAGTGCCTCGTTGGTCTGCGCATTCCGTGCCCAGAGATTGCCGCTTGCAGGCTGTATACGTACAAGAGATATGTTCATTTCTTTCGGCTGGTGTTCCTCAAGCTCAACCGAACCGAAGAACGGTTTGAATCCTTCTGCATCCGCACTTACCGTAACGCTTGTATAGCGGTCAGTGAACTGTGCTTTGCCGTCAAGCGTCAACGTATAGCGTCCGTTTGCAACAGCTACATCCTCTGAACCTGTGCCCCATGATATTACGACATGTGCACCGCTTACAGGAGTGCGTGTATCTTGGGCAGCTTCATAGTCCTCTGATTCTGTACCGCTTGTTTCTGCAACATAGATAAGACCGCTAAGCTCTGTTGCCGTAACAGGTACTGGCTCAGGTATCTCCTGCTGTGCATCTTCACTGGCTGCGATCTCATCATAATCAGTGTCTTTTGTGTTGTCGTATATTGTGTTCCCGATATTGATTATGGTGGCGATCGTAGTGTTGTTTTGCGTGATGTTGGTAATTTCTTGGTTGTACGTGTTGTTCGTGATATACGTTATGCTTTTAGTATCACTGTCGGCAGGCATTCCGGTATTCTGTTCGATTTTCTCAATATTGAATGTGAACAGCGAAAATCCGCCGCCTGAACCATCACTGCTTCCGCCGCATCCGGAGCTTACAACAGCAAAGAACGCCAGCATCATAAAAACGATGCTATAAACAAATTTCCTTTTAGACATTGTTGAAAAATACCTCCTGAAAAATATAAACTCGTCCTGTATCAATAACAGGAACAACCTTTAAACCCGTAACGTATTTCGGGCATAATATCAGCGCAGTTTTTATTTGAATAAAGCCACCTCCCTATAGCGAAGCAAAATAACATATGCTGTCTTACGCAAAATCACTCATACTTCTGCATTTGTTATAATTATCACACAGATAAATAAAATTATGGAATCTTTCTATGAGTTTTTATTGTTTTTGTATTATGACATTCCCGCAATTATTTTCAGGCAAAAAATATCCCTGCAGCATTGAACTACAGGGATAGAAAACTGATTTTATTCTTCAACAACGTATTTTATGTCCTTTAGGTGTCTCCATTTGCCCGCGTAGTCCAGCCCGTAACCTACCACGAATTTATCCGGAATCCTGAACCCGCAGTAATCCACCTTCACTTCAGTCTTGCGCCGTTCATACTTGTCCAGCAGTACGCATACCTTCAGGCTTGCAGGATGCCTCCCTTCAAGGAGTCCGATAAGATGCGACAGAGTCAGCCCGGAATCCACTATGTCCTCAACGACGATAACGTGTTTTCCCTCAATGCTGGATTTCAGGTCGTGGAATATCCTCACCACTCCGCTGCTCTCTGTGTTGTCCCCGTATGACGCAACCGACATGAAGTCAACGCGAACGTCCATATCATCCGGAAGCTCCCGCACAATGTCAGTCAGGAAGAATGCCGCGCCAGTCAGAATCCCTACAACTACTACGGGCTTATCCTTCCCGTAATCGTTCGCAATCTCGTCTGCAAGTTCCTTAACCCTGCGGGTGATGGTATCACGCGATAATATTACTTCTCCAAGTTTGTATGCCATGAATTATTTTCCTCCCGTTATGCCCGGATAGTAGAAGCGTTTATGTTTCTCCTGCTTCAAGCTGTCCCATGAGGCGAGAATTTTTACTGCTTCATTTGCTGCCCTTATAGTATCATCAATTCCGGAATACTCTAACACGTTTTTGTTTCTGTCTGCAACAACAGCAAACACAGCCCCTGCCCTTAAGCCGTAAATTCCTGCAAGGGTCAGTATTGACGCCGCTTCCATCTCGAAATTCATCACGCCCGCATTCTGCATGTCCTGAATCTTGTGCGCAAACCCCGACTGAGTATAGCCCCTGAAGCCCGGCCTCGCCTGTCCGCAGTAGAATGATGCCGTTGTGCAGGATATACCGACATGATACGCAATGCCGAGATTCTCACAGCCCTGAATCAGTGCCAGCACTACCTCATGATGCGCAAGTGCAGGATATGACCTGTCGATATAGTCATCGCTTGTCCCGTCCTGCCTCACTGCCCCGGAGCATATGATGAGTTCGCCGCAGGATATTCCCTCGCGTATTGCCCCGCATGTCCCGATACGGATGAACGTATCAGCACCTAACTCCGCAAGCTCCTCTATGGCGATCGAGCTTGATGGCCCGCCGATCCCCGTAGAACATGCAGAGAGATTCACGCCGCCGAAAGTCCCGCTGTATGTCCTGTACTCCCTGTGAGACGCAATGAATTTCCGCTCGTCCCATTCCTGCGCGATAAGGTCTACGCGCTCAGGGTCTCCCGGAAGAAGCACGTACCTGCTCACGTCTCCGGTTCTGCACTGGATATGATACTGCATGTTATCCGCCATCTTCGGCCTGTCCGCGTCTGAATGCCACATAACTATATGCTTACCACCTTTCCGCACGAAAATATTTTGCTGAGTATTTCGCTCATCTGACACATTATGCCGACACCTACAGCTTCAGTTATTCCGAGGCTGTCGGCACATGATTCCGATATGAGAACGCTGACTCCATTAGACTCTAACTGTTTCAGGATACTGCATGAAGGCGAGGTGTATGCTGCAAGTTTTACGGCACTGTTCATCAGGGCTACAACTTCAGGCTTTGGGGCGGAGTCCGGAAGTGAGGCAAGAAATTTATGCAGGAAGGAATATTTATGCTTCCGGGCATCGCATGATATGAGCACTCCGGAAGTTACCGGTTCATTTTTGGCCTTTGTAGGGACAGCTTGTGTCTGCGGTGCGGGGGAAGGCTTGTGTTCCGGTTCTTTCTTCTCTTTCTCTTTCCTGCACGCCGTAACATAAAGCAGGCCTTCATCATCCTCAAGAATAACATCATTGAAGCCTTGAGACTTCAGAAATTTCGTTAACCCGTCAGCCTGTGAAGGGCCGTCAATCAGTATTTTTGCCTCGTCCTCATCCGGAGCAATCACGCCGCGCACAAAATTTACCGCATCATTTCCGGACTTCCCTGAAACATTAAGAGTCAGCATGTTCTTATATCATCACCTAAAGATTTTTGAGGTATATTATAAGGCACATAAGGGGGAATGAATATTTATGTTCGTATTCAGCAAAAATAAAATTCTGGTTCATGAAGGCAGATATGATTTTAATGAAGAATACATACAGAACCTTGACGTTATGCGCAGCTCTGCAGAACTCCCGGAGAACTGGAAGAGGCTTGCACAGTGGGCAGACGTTCAGAACGATTCACCGGACTTCATCGGACTGCGGGATTTGTGGCACATTGCGGGCAGTGAGGCATTTGCACGGGCAGGAGGTGCACTGATATTCGCTGAATGGTTCAGGAACTTCCGGAAGTGCCCTTACTGCGGCGGCGAGCTTGCTCCCAGCAATCACGATTACGGCAGGAAGTGTTCGGAGTGCGGCAAAATATATTACGTTCAGCAGTCCCCGGCTATCATCGTTGCTGTTGAACGCGGGGGAAAATTACTGCTTGCACACAATACCGCCTGGCCTGACGGACGATACAGCGTTATTGCGGGATTCGTTGAGCCGGGAGAAAGCCTCGAAATGACTGTAAGGCGCGAGGTACGCGAGGAAGTCAGCATTGATGTTGATGGGATAAAGTATTTCGGGTCTCAGGTCTGGCCGTTCCCTAACAGCTTAATGCTAGGCTTCACTGCGGAATATTCTTCAGGCGAGATTATGCCGGACGGGACGGAAATTGCACATGCAGGGTGGTTTGATCCCGATGAAGTGAGGAAGCTGAAACTGCCTGACGGTGCAAGCATTGCCAGCAGGTTAATCAATCATTTTCTTGATACTCACTAAAATATTCTGTAGTTCTCGAATATAAACAGTTCAGGATTCTTCAGGCCGTTCATCTCTACGAACTCCTTAACCCTTTTCGGGACTCTTGAGACTAAATCAATCTGCCTCGTGTCGAAAAGCCCCGCATTGCCGAAAGCCAGTATCCAGTCATGAAGCGCAAGCCCGGTAATGTATGAGGAGTGCGCAAGATCTGAAAGTCCCGAATCAACACGTGCAAGATCAACGCTCACCACAGGGACATACACAGCAAACAGTTTGTGCCAGTCGATATTATTTGCCGGTGATGACGGCGCAACCAGCAATGTATATCCCTCAGCAACAGCAGGAAGGCTTATGCACCCGAACGGCGGAGAATATCCCGAACACAGCCAATCCCCTGCGCTTGCGTTACCTTCCGGCAGGGTCTCAAAGGCCAGATTGTGCGCAATACGTGCAAACAGCTTCATGCTCTGCTGTCTGTCCGCACCCAGAAATACGGCCTTGCGTTTATCCTTCATCGTACCCAGCGCAAAAAATTTCCTCCTGAACTCATGCTCCTTCATGGACTCCATCAATGATGACAGAAGATTTTTCCCCTGCACACCTGACTCTCCTGCATTCCCCGCGTAATCCAAGCCTGACGGTATGTCCGGAAGTTTGATGCGCAGAATATTCTTCAGGCTTCCCGTAATATTTCCGATCCTCCAGCGTGAAGACCCGGCAACTTCCCGCCGTGAAACCGCGCCTTCAAGGATTGCTGATGCCCTCTCTGCCCTGCACATCAATGCACGGGTAAAAGCGTCATGGCTGAAACGCGCAAAATACTTCACGGCAGCTTCAATGTTGGACTCACGCCAGCCGGTGCTCTTACGGTCATAAAACTTTTCCAGTGCCTTTTTTGCCGACACAGGTATAACGTCAGCGTCAATCCCGGAAAACTTTTTCATGTCCTGCCGTATTGCCTGAATGTCCGCCGCAATCTTGGCCTGTGCAGAATGTATAACCCTTCCGGCCTCCGTGTCATCCCGCTCCAAGTCCGTCTGGGACAGCACAAAAACTATTCTCCTTCCGGCAGTCATAATCATCTTCAGGTAATCGTAATCCGAAGCCTTGAGCCTTGACCGCACGGGCATAACGTAAATTATCATGTCGAGTTCAGGAAGAATGTTGCGCAGTGATGCCCCCCCTGTACCTGCAAGGGCATCAAATCCCGGCGTATCGACGAAACACAGCCCTTCAGGTATCAGCGCGCCGGGTATCGTCAGCTCAATACGTGATATGCCGCGATTCCCTGAAGCAGCCTTCTTCATGTATGAGGCAGTGAGCATGTTTCCCCGTATATCCTCCGTCCGCCCGTCCTGATAGCACACCTTTGCGGCTCTGTACTCGCCTTCACGGCAGATTACGGCGGTATCTGCGGCAGAGCGCAAATGTTCGGGTATAAGCCGTTCACCTATCAGGGCATTCATGAATGATGACTTCCCGCTGCCTGTGAGTCCCGCAATTCCTACAGTCAGTGCAGGTTCATTCATGGAGCGTCTAAGGGCTTTAAGCTGGCTGTTGCCGGTCAGGACGTTCAATGCAAGCCTGATATTCTCCTCCAGTGAGTTGCGTACTGATACAGTGTTTCTCTCATCATGAGGGACAGAGAACGGTGCGCCTGAAGCAAATATCCTCCGCTGGATTCCGCGCCTCAAAGTCATATTCTCCCGTTTCATGTCTTCAGCCTCGCCAATGTCCCGGAGAGTCATCACTCCCTGAACTCTTACAGCCTCCAGAGTCCTGACCCTGCCGTTAAAGTCCCCGCACTCTATCATGTCTCCGTCCTGCGCAGCTGCAAGCCATGCACCAAGCGGAAGAGTCTCACTGCCCAAGAGCCTTAGCGGCCTGCCGTCGTTCCCGCGCTGAATGAACGCATCAAGCCGGAAGTTACGGTAATGCCCGTCCCCGCAGTAGAGCCTGCGCACCAATGACACGAACGCCTCATGCGTGCCGTATATTACGTGCTCAAGTTTCGACGTGCTCATATGGTCTTCAGGGTGGCAGAGTTCATACCACTGATCGAGAGTCTTCGGACATGTGTCCGGAGTCATGCGCATTGTGTTTATGGTATCAGGGGAAAAATATATCTCTCTTGACGGAAATATTACTGTCAAGCCCGGCTGTCCCGCAGAAAAGTTTTTATTCGTCCATTCAGATAACTTTAACATTTTTTCGTTTGCAATCTTTTTTGTATATAATTTCGTGCTGAAATATTATCACACTATCAAAGGAGTGTATGACTTTATGAATCTTACATGGGGAGGCGTTGACTGCTTAGAGCTTGCAGAAAACTTCGGAACGCCATTATACGTATACGATACCGGCATAATCAAATCAAGGTGCAGAGAGATACGCGAATCATTCATTGACCGCTGGCCGAACACACGCGCACGTTACGCAAGCAAAGCATTCCTGACACGCTCAATGGCCAGACTGATTGAACGCGAGGGACTCGGACTCGATGTCGTATCACTGGGAGAACTTCACACGGCACTATCCGCAAATTTCCCGCCCGAAAGAATCGAGATGAACGGCAACGCAAAGAGTCATGAGGAGATTGCATTAGCGGTAAATTCCGGTGTCGGAAGAATCATCATAGACCACCCGGACGAACTCCGCACCATCAATCATTACGCGCAAAAAGCCGGACGCGTCCAGAAAGTATTACTGCGTGTTGCACCGGGAGTCGACGCACATACACACTCAAGCATTGCCACAGGACAGACAGGCAGCAAGTTCGGTTTTCCCGCTGAAGGCCCGATGCTGCTGGACGCAATACGCGAAGGGGAATCGCTCCCTAATGTTGACGTGAGGGGACTGCATTTCCATGTAGGATCGCAGATATTTGACCCTTCAGATCACGTTACTGGCTTGCAGAAGACTATAGACCTGATGAGAGACCTGAAACACGAAACAGGATTCATCACGCATGAACTGAACTTAGGCGGAGGATTCGGTGCGGTCATCAACCCGGCGATGAAACCTGTAGCACTTGCAGACTTCACTGACCCCATGATGCAGACTCTTCACGCCAAATGCGCAGAGTACGGACTCGAGATTCCCCGCGCAATAATTGAGCCGGGAAGATGGGTAGTATCGGAAGCAGGAATAACACTGTACACCGTCGAGAACATCAAGGAGCTTCCGGGAGTAACGTATATTGCGGTGAACGGAGGAATGGCGGACAACCCCAGATACGCGCTGTATCAGGCGGAATATCATGCCGTGAAGGTTACAGACCCTGATGCACCCGCATATGACAGGGACGGCGGGACTCACGTTTCAGTTGTCGGGAAATGCTGTGAATCGGGGGATATTCTCATTGAGGATGCAAAGATAGCATACCTTGAGGCAGGAGACGTTATCGCGCTCTACAATACGGGAGCATACACATTCAGCATGTCCAGCAGGTATAACAGGCTCTTGCGCCCGGCTGTAGTGTTCGTTGAGGACGGGAAGGCAAATGTTGTCATTGAGCGTGAGACGCTTGAAGATATGCTGAGAGGGGATCTGCTGTAGCGTCATGGGAGGATACTGCAAGACTCCGGAAGGCTATACGTTTTATGACGGCCCGGTCTATACTGTGGGATGGGAAGGCACGGATGATTTCTACGTGTTTGAGCTTGAAGAAATGGCTAACTGGTTCAAAGAGCGCAGGAACGTACACAAAATGACGCTCGGAAGTGCACCTACAGACGGCGGAAATTTATTCATGACACCTGAAGAACGGGACGAGGTACTCAATAGAGAACCTGAACTGAAAAAATTTATACGTCAGGTTTTAGGCTCTTATGAGTTCATCAACGGTGTAAAACGTTATTGCTTCTGGTTAGTCGATGCTTCCCCAAAGGATATAAAGCGGTCAAAAATACTTCATGAACGTGTAGAAAAAGTTAAGGCATTCAGGCTCGCAAGCGTAAGGGGCAAAACACAAAGACAGGCAAACTGCCCGCACCTTTTTGCAGAAATGCGCCAGCCAGCAACAGACTACATGCTTATTCCGCGCCACTCTTCAAGCAAAAGATACTATATACCTATGGGCTACATGTCATCTGATGTAATCGTAACTGATGCCGCATACTCCCTCCCCAAAGCAACACCGTACCATTTCGGCATAATCACTTCACGGGTGCATATGGCGTGGGTCAGGCGTGTCTGCGGACGTTTAAGGGACGATTACCGGTATAACAACACTGTAGGCTACAATACGTTCTGCTGGCCTAAGTCTAATCCGTGGCAGGTGAAAAGGATTGAGGACACCGGGCAGAAGATTCTTGACGTTCGTGCTAAGTATCCTGAATGCACGTTTGCGGATCTCTATGATGAGGTGTCTATGCCTCCGGATTTGAGGAAAGCGCACAACGAGAATGATGCTGCTGTTCTTGAGGCTTACGGGCTGCCTGTTGATATGGATGAGGAAGACATTATAGATCATATGTTCAAGCTATATTACGAGGCATTAGCAGAAAACAAGGAGCAGGAATGCAGAAAGTGAGATGCCCTGATTACCGGCCATGAAAGAGAAAATTTCAGCAGTGCTAAAGACTCTTCCGGAACGTCCGGGAGTGTATCTCATGCGTGATATTGATGGGAAAATAATTTACGTCGGGAAGGCAAAGAAACTTAAACGCAGGGTATCATCATATTTCCGTCATTCCCATGCGTCTCCGAGACTGAATAAATTAGTGTCCCTTATAGAGGATATATCAATCATACGGACAGAGACGGAAGCAGAAGCACTTATAGTTGAAGCAAAATTGATACGGCGTTATTCACCATTCTTCAACATAGACCTGAAGATGAATGACCGCTATCCGTACATAAAAATAACTGATGAGGACTTCCCGCGAATAGAGATAACCCGCAGGAAGGCAAAAGATTCCGCCGTGTATCTTGGGCCGTTCGTTGATGCCGGAAATATCCGGAATCTTATGCGCCTTGCAGAGAGGTATTTTCCCCTCAGAATCTGCCGCAAAGCCATAACGCCCGGGAAGACAAATTCACGCCGTCCCTGTGTTGAGTACAATCTTGGGCGTTCAATGGGTGCATGTGCGGGAATGTGCACACAGCAGGAATACCGCGAGCGCGTTGCAGATGTGATTCTGCTGTTTGAGGGCAAATCCGCCGAACTGGTTGAACGTCTGCGCAAACGTATGGACGAGTCAGCGAAGTCGCTGGAGTTCGAGAAGGCTGCAAGATACCGGGACACTATACGGGCAATATGGAGGCTTACCCGTCAGCGAATATCATCGGCACTGCAGGAGGATCTCGACAATGAGACATGGCAGGTCTTGAACCGCTTGCAGGAGCTTCTTGGGCTTGAAGTTTTGCCGTGGAGGATTGACGCATTCGACATATCGCACACGCACGGGCATGATACATACGGCTGCTGCGTTGTATTTGAGCAGGGAAGGCCAAGCCCTAATTTGTACAGACGCTTTAAGATACGTTCACTTGAAGACGGAGAAATAAATGATTTTGCATCAATATACGAGACGGTGAAGAGACGTTACGCGCATATTCTGGACAACTCTGAGCCGGCACCGCAGTTAGGACTGATTGACGGCGGCCCGGAACAGCTGGAGTACGCAGAACGGGCACTGCATGAGCTTGGGCTGAGGCTTCCGCTGGTGTCATTGGCGAAACGTGAGGAGCTGATATTCTTTCCGGACAGGAACGAGCCTTTGAGACTGGGGCGTGATGATCCAGCACTGCAATTACTGCAGAGACTGCGTGATGAAGTGCACAGGTACTCCATCACGACTCACAGGAACGCGAGGGAGAAACGTACACGGCATTCACGGCTTGACGACATTCCGGGAATCGGGCGCAAGACTACGGCAGAACTGCTTGTGCGGTTCGGGAGTGCTAAGAGGGTTGCAGGATTGAGCGTTGAAGAGCTTATGACTGTGCCGGGTATCGGGAGGATCACGGCGGAGAAGATTCTTGCGGGGCTGAAGGAAGAATGAGACAACAAAAAACCTGCTTCTTTCAGCAGGCTGTTATCGTCTTTATGATGGTGGGTGATACTGGATTTGAACCAGTGACCTCTTCCGTGTGAAGGAAGCGCGCTAACCCCTGTGCCAATCACCCACATTGAATTACGGAAAGATTTTACAGCAAACCGGAATAAAGTCAAGAAAGCATTTGTTCTCTATAGTACCGTATGAGCGTCTGTATTCCGTTCTGTGCATATCCGTCATCTTCCATCTTCTTATAGTGTTTTGCAACAGTAAGAAGCACCTCAAGGTTCAAACCTTCTTTTTCTGCTTCATCTATGATAATCATCATATCCTTCACGAAATGATTTATCTTCAGTCCCGACGTAAAATCCATGTCGAGAATCTTGGGACATTCGATCTCCAGCTGCCTCGATCCTGCATCGCCGGAAATGACAGCCCGCATCAGGTTTCCGCCATCTATGCCCTTTGACCTGGCATAGGTAATAGCCTCACACACTCCGGATATGTTCGCCGCAACCATGATCTGACATGCAAGTTTAGCGTCCTGTCCTGCACCTGCACCTCCCATGCGCGTAATGTTGTTGCCCATTGCACGCAATATCGGCAGGCATTCCTTGTAGTCTTCCTCCCTGCCGCCGACCATGATAGACAGCGAGGCGTTCTTTGCACCGAGTTCACCGCCTGCAACAGGAGCATCAAGCACATGAAGACCGCGTTTTGTTCCCTCGTCGTATAATGCTTTGGATAGTACAGGGCTTGTAGTAGTCATGTCGATAACGTATGATCCTGAAGCAGCACTATCTAGAATTCCTCCGGTAGCAAAATATACTTCCTCAACATCTCTGGGAAAACCAAGCATAGTTATTATCACGTCGCATTCTTTTACGCAGTCATTTATAGAGTTGCAGTATCTTGCACCGTTGCTTATAACATCGTATACCTTCATTATTGAACGCGAATATATATTTACCTGAAAGCCTAACTTAACCAGATTTCTAACCATAGGCTTTCCCATACGGCCAACGCCGATAAATGCGATTTTCTTCATGGATTTTTCTTACCTCCTGAGGGACTATTGCGGCGATTATACCAGATTGCAAACAGCGGTAAAAATTATTATCATAAATATCAAAATGAGAGACTAACGAAAGGACTTGACACTAATAATTATGGCCGATATAATCGCACATCGCACATCGCACATCGCCATTTCTATTGTTATTACAACCTGTAACGGCATCAAATACATAACAGAACAGCTTGACTCCATACGTACACAGACACGAATCCCTGATGAAGTAATAATAGCTGATGATCTTTCTTCTGACGGAACATACGAACTTTGCGTGAATTATATCAATGAATATAACCTTAACGGCTGGCATGTTTACCGCAATGAATCGAATTTAGGACCAGGGAAGAATTTCAGGGAAGCGATATCAAAAGCTGCAGGAGAATATATCTTCACGTGCGATCAGGACGACATATGGAAACCGGATAAAATCAGTTCTATGGTTTCAGTGATGGAGAATCGTCCGGAAATAGGGCTTCTGGTATCGAACTATATACCGGTTAAAGACGGCAGGAAGATAAAAGCCAGACTGAAGAATATTGACCGTGATAACGGTGCAGTGATACAGCTCAAACTGAAAGATTACTGGCTAAGTACGTTGAGACCGGGATGCACGTTCTGTTTCAGGCGGAGTATTGCGGCAAAGTTCAGGGTTATTGACATTGATGGGAATCTTCATGATTCTATGCTCTGGAAATATGCAATAGTATCTGATTCTCTCTACCTGCTGAACCGGCAGCTAATACTTTTCCGACGGCATGAAAGCAACGCTACAAAAGTTTTCAACAGAACAGTGCCGGGAATACAAGACAGGATTGACAGTGCTGATTCTGCAATAAGAATGTACAGAAAACTTCTTGATGCTTCAGAAGGTCTCGGTATAACTGCCGCAAATCAGGAATTACTGAATGATTATGCAAAATTCATACAGAGACGCATAAAAGTTCTTGGCCGCAGAAATTTATTTATGATGATTTGTTTTGTCGTGTTAAACTTCAAGTATTATCCTACTGCAAGGAATGCGTTATCTGATATTTACGCAATGATATTCCTGAAATAAGGAGCTGTTTGCTTGAAAAACCGTACCATCATAAAATCACTGACCCGCACGTTACGCAACAAAACGATTCTTGAACGCGCAGGACTGTCTGCACGTGCATATCTCACGCCGTCATCGAATCACACAATAGCAATATTCCCTGATACATTACAGGCTTCAACGTTCGTACAGGACTTCCGGACACTATATCCTGACCGAAATATATACCTGCTCAATGAACTGCCGCTGACCTCACGCACTGACGGTTTGAGGGCATTGCTGCTTGAGCGCGGGGAGACTCTAAGGCACTGGGTTAGCAGCAAGGGCGTATTAGCTGCAACACCTGGAGCATTAATGTCTTCATGCCTGATGGGAGGAGAGGAGCTGAACATTAAGCGTTCAGAGAAATTTGACGCTGAACAGGTCAAATCGTGGCTGGAGCTGTCCGGCTATAAGCGTTCAAACCTCGTGTGGGCACCGGGCCAGTACGTGCAGAGAGGATTCATACTTGACGTTTTCGACCCGTCATATGCCCTGCCTCTGCGCTTTGAGTTCCTTGATGACGAGCTGGAGCGGGCAGGATCATTCCACCCGGACACACAGAAGAGCAGCCCTGCATTGATGGCACTCGGTGATATTGTCCTTCACGGCCTGCAGAAATCAGAGAGCAGACTGCCGCGCGAGATTATTCCGGAAGATACATTGATACTGCTCAATGATGCTGAGAAAGCAGAAACTCAGGCGGAGTCATTCATGTGGCTGTGGGGTGAAATATATTTTGAGGTCAGGAATTTCTATCAGGTTGAGCAGTGGCACAAGGTGTTTCATGAGCTTGCACAGTTCCCGGTAATCAGAATCACAGGAAATCCCGAAAAGTCTGATGCCGAAATTGCTACGGAATCATTACCGGCCTTCAAGGGCAGTCCTGAAAGCATATTGCATATCTGTGATGAGCTGCAGGGGCACGGCTATTCCGTTGAAGTCTACACCAGCAATCCTGTGTTCCGTAAATTGCCGTATGAGATTCATGAAGGTGCGTTGTCGGCAGGGTTCATTGACCGCGATGCGAAACGTGTATTCATATCGGAGCGTGAATTGTCGGGAATAAATGCAAATATCCCTGCGTCCCAGTGGCGCGCTCCAAACGAATGGAACGACGGCGGCAAACTTTCACCCGGGCAGCTGGTGATACATGAGGATTACGGCATGGGGATATTCAGAGGCATAGAGACTATTGACGCTTCAGGAGTCCCGATGGACGTTCTTGCGATTGAGTTTGCTGACGAACAAAGACTATTGATACCCGTATTGCAGTCATCCAAAGTTACGGGGCTGAATGAACACGAGAGCGAATCGGCAAAACTCGACAGCCTCAAGGGCAAGACATGGAAGAAGAATGCGCAGAAGACAAAGGAACGCGCGGAGGAAGAAGCAAAAATCCTCATGGAGATATTCGCGAAAAGGGAGCTTGAACGCCGTCCTGCATTCCCTGAACCCGACGAATCATATAATGATTTTGTCCGTGCATTCCCGTTCAACGAGACTTCAGACCAGCTCAAAGCTACAGATGACATAATGAATGACCTTTCCGGCCCGTTCCCTATGGACAGGCTTTTAGTCGGTGATGTAGGTTTCGGCAAAACTGAAGTCGCAATGAGGGCGGCATTCCGTGTCGTTATGGCGGGATTTCAGGTGTGCGTACTAGTCCCGACAACGATACTTGCACAGCAGCATTACGCTACGTTTCAATCAAGATTATCGGGATTCCCGGTGAATGTCGGGCTTCTTTCACGCTTCATCACGGCCAAGCAGACGAAACAGGCACTGGCTGATACGGCAGAGGGCAGGATAGATATACTCATAGGGACGCATAAACTTCTGCAGAAGGGCGTAAAGTTCAAGAATCTCGGGCTTCTGATAGTTGACGAGGAACACAGGTTCGGGGTAATGCACAAGGAAGGATTGAAGCTGTCATATGGTTCTGTTGACATATTGAGCCTTTCAGCAACGCCAATTCCGCGAACCCTCGCAATGTCATTGAGGGGGCTGCGCAGTATCTCCGTGCTGTCCACGCCTCCGGAGGACAGATTACCCGTAACAACATACACGGGGAAGTTCAGCCCTGCAACTGTACGCCGTGCAATAACGTATGAACTGAACAGGGGCGGGCAGGTGTATTTTCTCTCCAACAAGATTGCACGAATGCCGGATCACGAAAAGATGCTCAATGCGTTTTTCCCTGACGCAAATATCAGGAAGGCTCACGGGCAGATGCCGGAGAAGGAGCTTGAAGCTATAATGCTGGACTTTTACGCCGGAAAGATAGATATACTTCTTGCTACAACAATAATAGAGAGCGGTTTGGATGTCGGAAGGGCAAACACGATCATAATCGACAACTCCGAAGAACTTGGTCTTGCGCAAATGTACCAGCTGCGCGGAAGAGTAGGAAGACGCGGCGAGAGGGCTTTTGCGTATTTCTTCTATCCCGACAAGGCTGCGCTGAATCAGGACACTTTAGACCGGTTAGAGGCCATTGCGACAATGACAGATCTAGGCTCAGGCTATGAGATTGCACGGAGAGATCTTGACATTCGCGGCGGCGGTGAAGTGGGCGGTACACAGCAGCACGGCAATGCAAGGAACGGCAGCTATCATATCTTCTACAAGATGCTTGAGGAGGAATTGAACAGATTGCGCGGTGTTCAGGAACGCAAGACTACTGAAATCACTTCGGACAGGGGAGCAGGATATATTCCGGAGAACTACATACCGCAGGATGACGTTAGAGTTACTGTCTACAGGAGAATGCTTAATGCTTTAGGCCCGGATGAGCTTGAAGGCCTGCTGGCGGAAATGTCTGACAGGTTCGGAAAACTTCCGGGAGAAGTAGAATATCTTGCGGCTTTGATGATGCTGCGGAACTTCGGGAGCAGGTACGGGATAGAGAGCATTAACGTCAAAAAGGAAATGGTGAACGTAAAGCATGAAGGGAAAACAATACCTGACGCAATGAAGAAGTACCTTAAAGCACTTGGCCGCAACGTCAGGTATGTTGTGTAGCTGGTTACTCGCTGAACGACAATTTTACCCCAGCCTTGCGCAACTCCTGTTGTACCCGCTCAACCTTCACTTCACGGGGCTGAATGTTTCCCTGCACCGACAGAGCCGCTAATACTCCAGCCGCCTGACCTGTCATCATGGTTATTGGCTGCAGCCTCAATGCACCAGCAACAAGCCTAGACATAGACAGATTCTTTTCTGCCGCGATAAGCCCGTCAACTTTTGCCGGTATCAGAATATCAAGAGGCACCTGAAAATTTCCTTTGGGTGCGTGCGTGCGTGCATATTCTGCTTTCTCCCCTAAATCGTGTTCAGTGTCCGATTCTTCCGATGCGTGATGAAGGTCCAAGTTGTAGCGTCCTATGGCTATTGCGTTCGGTATCTCGTTGCCTTGAGAGTTCCTGAACAGCTCTTCAGATGTAAGCGTGTGAATACCTGCAATGCGGCGTGATTCTCTCACATAAGGAATAGGGGGAAGGTGTCTGGCTATTTCCTTCCATTCTTCCGGAAGATCTTTTGCGGCTTCGGGAAGCTCGTTGTATTCATTCTCATCTACTGACCATGATTCGCCGAGTTCGTTTTGCATGTAATATATGAAGTGCAGGGTTTTGATGAGTGCGTCCCGTTCAATCCTTGCGCGCAAAGTTCTATCCTCAAGATATGCTGCGGGCAGGCCGTACCTGCTGCGCCACCTGTCAGAACCGGGATAATCATTGCCCCAGTTTACGCCGGTCTTCGTGATTTTCTCCCAGTCTTCCGGCTTTGATGTGTAGCTCCCCGTGCTGAATGAGTCAGGAATCCCCCTGTATGCGTTGTGCGTGATGAAGTTCACAGGAAGTTTCACGGGAAATTCACCGGTGAATGTTCCTCCGTCCCTCGCAACGAACTGCTCATAGTTCCATTTTGCGCGGTCATATCCGGGCAGCGGGGTCTTGGGTTTGAGGCGTTCAGGGATTCCGTTGGGATATTTGCGTATTACTGCAACCCATGTGATGTCCTGAATCATTGCGTCAGGGTTTATGCCGGGAGTGATTGAGTTTCCCGCCCTGTAGTCCGCACCTGCAAGCGGCAGTATGTCTCCGTACTCCGTTGCGTCAATGATGATCCTGCATGTGATATTGCGCATTCCTTCAGGCGTGCGGATTATCGCGCTGTTGATCTTCAGGCCGTCAAACACATCATCGCCTCTAACGGATATAACGCTTTCAGTTCCCACACCGACAACTTCAGAGCGGTAAAGAATGTCCGGAGCGTCCTCGCCGCGTGCCATGTCGGATAATATTTTGTGCCCGATTGAAGGCTCGAATGCGTCCTCGAAGTAATCCCAGTAACACGTTTTGATGTCTTTTCCCCGCGAAGTATAGTACTCTCCTATTCTGGTCATGAACTCAAGGTACAGCCCGCTCATCTGCCCGCTGAGATCGTCCATCGTAGAGACTCCCGCCGCAGTTGCCTGGCCTCCAAGCCATGATGTAGGCTCTACGACAAGGACATTAACGCCCATTCGTGATGCCTGAATTGCCGCAGAGATTCCTCCTGTGCCTCCTCCGGCTATGATGATGTCGTAATCATCTCGTATGGACTGGGCATATGATGAAGCTGAAGACAGGAGCAGAAGAAGTAATGATGACAGCAGAATTTTTTTGTACATAATGATGCACTCCTCAATACGTGATTTTGATTGTTACTGTTGTAATAATACCCTATTTTCCGTTTCGTTTTGCATCTGTTGTGAGATTTCCCTTAATGTGTGAGCGGATTGCATAAAAATGTTATCTGATATAATAATTTTCACGAGGGGCTCGTCATGGGTACGCGGCCCATCAAACGAGGAAGTCCTCCGCGTAGAAATCTGGTGATTATTGTGGCAAAGAAGCGCAAGAAATCCGGACAAAAACGGCGGCAGAGCTTTCTTCGTGGGATGAAGAAATTTGCCGTCGCTATGTACTGGTTTGCGAGCTTCGTCCTTATTCTGTTGAATATTTGGATGATACTCAAGAACCTCTACTAAAGCCAAATGATTGAGTGTATTTTATACTCATCGAATAGGGAACAACTCCCCTCAACGTTGTCCCTATTTTACCACACAGGACACTTCGAATTCTCCAATACCGGAGAGGAGGCCGGACAAATGGATTACCCGGAAAGAAAGACACTTGACGATAAGGCTATGTTTGATGACATAGTTCAGGGAATATTGTCCGCTATGGGCGATGATGCCGTGAAAATTATTCTTTACGGTTCGGTTGCAAGAGGGGACAATACTTGGGAGTCTGATGTTGATATTGCGGTGCTTACTACGAGATATTATGACTGGAAGGCTAGATATAAAATGTATGATGACACTTGGGAATATGGCCTGAAATATGATACTGTAATTGAAGTTGTCCCCATTGAAATTAATCATTACAACGAGCTGAAAGACGAAAAGCTGTTTTACAGGAATATAGAAAAGGACGGTATAGTTTTATGGACGAGGCCAGAAGGTTAGATTTATCGCATTACCGTTTTGAACGCGCAAAAGAAAACGTAAGGGCATCTAAGGAGCTTCTTGCATCAGGCTACATCAACATATCAGCCAGCAGGTCATATTATGCTGTATTTTATGCTCTGCTTGCTGTAACAGAGCTGGACGGATTCGAAGCGGCCAAGCATTCCGGAATAATATCGTACTTCAATCGTAATTATGTCAAAAAAAATATATTTGCTCCCGATACGTATAAGTTAATCGATAAAGCATTTAAGTCAAGACGGTATGCAGACTATGAAGGACTCTATATAACAACCACTGAAGAAGCCCAAGAACAGATTAGCATTGCAGAAAAAGTCATAGGCATGATAGAACCTTACCTACAATCACGCTGGGCAGAAATGGAGGCCAAACAATGAACGCAATATTTACCCGCACAAGCACTAGGCAGTTCGAGCCGCGCAAAGTAGAGAACAAATACCTCATAAAATTAATACGTGCCGCAATGGCTGCCCCGTCAGCAGTGAACCAGCAGCCTTGGGAG
>CAJOES010000023.1 GCA_905233455.1 uncultured Synergistales bacterium
TGACCTGTTCAGCATTCCGAAATATCAGCTGCAGATGGTGCAGGCATTGCACCCGGAGATGACTGACATAACGGAAGATGACATCAGGCCGGTTACGCTTATTCTTATGATTTGCTCGCTAGGGTGATACATTCTGGGAATAAGAATGACGTTATAGGGCAGTACATAATTTTCGCTCATGTACTTGACAGCCAGATAAAGATTTACGGGCGGAACAAATCAGCAGTAGAAAATACAATCCGTATATGTCAGAATGAAGACGTGCTCTGTGAATATCTTGAAGGCCGTAAAAAGGAGGTAATTGATGTCATGATGCTATTGTTTGATCATGATTATATGGTCAAAGCATATTCTGAACATAAAGCTAAGATACAGGCAATAAAATATGCAGTCGAAATGTGTCAGGATTTTGGCTTATCAATAGAGAAAGCAATACACAGGGTAGCTGTAAAATTCGGCCTCACTGAAGAAAAAGTATCACACTATCTTCAAGAGTCTGATGAAATAGGGGAGGAATGACACATAGACTACAAGAACGTAATGAAGATTAACGGAGGAATCCCCCTCAAAGGCACGGTAAAGACTCAGGGCGCGAAAAATGCCGCACTCCCTGTGATGGCCGTATGTCTGCTGCTGCGCGGAGAGACTCTGACGCTCGATAACGTTCCGGATCTCTATGACATCAACACGATGATAGAGCTGTTACGGGCATTAGGCGTTGAAGTTCAGGTGAACGATTCCCGTGCAGTCTTTAATGTTCCCGACGAACTCAAGTGGGAAGCTCCGGAGTCTCTTGTGCGGAAAATGCGCGCATCATCTCTCGTGCTCGGTCCGTTGCTCGCCAACTTCGGGCGCGTATCTCTTCCCTTGCCCGGCGGCTGTTCAATCGGAAGCAGACCCATAGACTTGCACCTGAAAGGCTTAAAGCAGATGGGGGCAGAGATAGACATACAGGACGGCGTAGTTCATGCCAGCATCAAAGGCAGGCTCAGAGGACGGCGGATATATCTCGACTTCCCTTCAGTAGGTGCAACAGAAAACCTCATGATGGCGGCCTCACTTGCACAGGGAGAAACCATCATAGAGAACATTGCGCGTGAACCGGAGATCGACAACCTTGCTGCAACGTTACGGTGCATCGGCGTACCTGTTGAGCTTGAAGGAACAGGAGGAGTACGCATTCAGGGCATTCATCGCGGGCATTCCGGACGGGAGCGCGTGATACCTGACAGGATAGAGGCCTGCACGTATATTCTTGCAGGAGTCATGACGAACGGGCATATACGCGTTGAGGACGTTGTGCCGTCCCATATTGATGCAATTCTGGCCAAGCTGGAAGAAGCAGGAGCAAAATTTTCCGTCAGAAGGAATGTTATAGAGATATTCCCCTCAAAGAAGAAACTTCACCCCGTATCCATTAAGACAATGCCGTATCCCGGATTCCCGACAGACTCACAGCCTCAGATGGCAGCAGCATTATCGCTTTCACGCGGTGTGAGCACGATCGAGGAGAGCGTGTTTCAGGCTAGGTTTCTGTACGCTCAGGAACTTAACCGGATGGGTGCGGACATTCAGATTTCACGTGATGTTGCAGTGATGGTCGAGAAACTTCACGGCGCAGGGGTCAAGGCTACGGATTTGCGTGCAGGTGCGGCACTCATTATCGCGGGGCTTGCGGCTGAAGGCGAGACACGGGTCGATGACATGGTTCACGTGTGGCGCGGGTATGAGGCCATCGACCAAAAATTACGGGCTTTAGGTGCACAGGTTGAGCTTGTCTGATATTGAGGTTTATGCTTTCGTAGGGCCTGCAGGGACAGGGAAGAGCCATAGAGCTACTCATGTTGCACGGCAGAACGGAATAGATTTCATCATTGATGACGGGCTTGTGATCTCACGCGGGAGAATCCTTGCAGGACGGAGCGCAAAGTCAGAAATCAACCGTTTGCGGGCAATAAGGCGTGCAGTGTTTGAGTTCCCGGAGCACAGGGAGGAAGTCGTGAAATACCTCACCAAACACCCGCCCCAGAAACTGATGATACTCGCGACATCAGAAGGAATGATAGAGAAGATCACTTCACGGCTTGGCCTCAATGCCCCGGTGAAAGTCATAAACATTACTGACGTTGCAACACCTGAAGAGATAGAAGCGGCATTATGGGAACGCCGGGAGAAGAAACAGCATGTTGTTCCGGTGGCTAAGGCTCAGATACAGCACAGCTTTGCGGGAAAACTTGTCGGACAGATAAAAGGCTTCTTCAAAGGCAGGGACAAGGACGACAGAAATACGATCGTAAAACCGTTATTCAGCTTCAACGGAAAGGTTACGATAGATTCCGGCGCGATCCTGGCAATGAGCAGAAAACTTCTTGAACTCGGCGACCATGTGAAAAAGATACGAGAGATTGATTTAGAGACGTATGATGACAAAATAGAACTCAACATAGAAATAGATTTAAATCTTGGAGGCAGGAGCGCGTTATCAATAGCAAGGACTCTTCAGAAAAAAATACGTATGGGCTTGAGTTATTTTACCGGCATGGACATAAGAAAAGTTAATATCAGGGTAAACGAGATATTTTTATGATGGATATAAGGACGGCATGGGAAGAATTGAAGCATAAAGTTTCAGCCTGCAGGAAATGCGGGCTGTGTGAATCGCGTCATAATACCGTCTTCGGTGAAGGGCCTGTCAATGACTGTCATGCTGTGATTGTCGGTGAAGCACCGGGAGAGGATGAGGACATTTCAGGACGGCCTTTCGTCGGCAGGGCAGGGCAGCTGCTGACGGATATACTGGAGAAGGGCGGGAAGATTTCGCGGGACACTATATACATCACCAACACAATAAAATGCAGGCCGCCGGGAAACAGGAATCCTTCAGCGGATGAGATTTCTGCATGCAGTGAATACCTTGAAGCACAACTGCTGCTGCTGCATCCGGATATAGTCGTTACTATGGGCAACATTCCGACTAAGGCATTACTTGACACTAAGGAGGGCATAACGTCATTGCGCGGTAAGTGGCATGAATGGCGGGGAATAAGATTACTGCCCATGTTTCACCCAAGCTACCTGCTCAGGACTGAAGGGCTTAGGGGAGACAAAAGCCCCAAATATTTGACGTGGCAGGACGTTTTAGCACTCAAAACAGAAATAAACAAACTAACACATTAAGGAGAGCAAAAGATTTTGGCAGAAGAAAAGAAAATCCCGACACATTTAGCGATAATACTTGACGGCAATGGACGCTGGGCAAAACGCAGGAACTTGCCGCGCCTCATGGGGCATCGTGCAGGACTGCGCAAACTTGAGCAGATGGTACGGCTGGTTAAGCGCGAGGGAATACGCTATTTTTCCGTGTATGCGTTCTCTACGGAGAATTGGAATCGTCCTGCAATGGAAGTTACCGGACTCATGAGCCTTTTCCGGTATTACATCAGGCGCAAGGTTGAAGAGATAAAAGCAGAGGGCGGGCGCGTTAGGTTCTGCGGGCGCAAGGACAGGATACCGGAAGACTTATTGCGGCAAATGAAGTGGGCTGAAGACTACACGGCAGATGAGAACAAGATAGACTTCATCATATGCCTGAACTACGGCGGACGTGCAGAGATCATTGACGCTGTGAACTCACTCATAGCGGATAAGCCTGAAGCACCCGTAACTGAACAGGATTTGCGCAATCATTTCTACCTTCCCGACGTTCCTGACCCTGACCTCATCATACGGACGAGCGGAGAATTACGCTTGAGCAACTTCTGGCTGTGGGAGAGTGCATACAGCGAATATTATTTCACCGACATACACTGGCCGGACTTCGACGAGCATGAATTACGCAAGGCACTTGATGACTATGCAGGGAGGGAGCGTCGTTATGGCGGGCTTAAAGGCTGACAGCGAATTACGTCTGCGGACGATAAGCAGTGTCGGAATTGTCATTGTCATAATCGGTGCAATCAATTACGGCGGCTATCTCTGGGCGGCAGTTGCTACGGCAATAGCGTTAATATCTCTCTCAGAATATTATCATCTCATCAGCAGGCGCAAAGGCTACAGGGTATCACCGGGAATAGGCTATATCTTCTCGCTGTTCTTCATGTTCGCGGCAATGCAGGACACTCCCCAGCCCATAATACTTGCGATGCTTCTTGCTCTGTGCGTGTGCAGTGTGTTCGTGATTGAGGTATTCAGGCGGCAGATGACACGCGGCGAAAGTACTGCTATCTCCAATGCTGGCGGGGTAATCTCCGGAGTCCTGTATATCACCGTCCCTTGGGCATGTATGGTCATGCTGCGTGATTATGTTGTCGGAAGGCAGATGCTCATCACTATTTTTGTGTGCACGTGGGGCTGTGATGTCTTTGCGTATTTGGGCGGAAAGGCGTTCGGAAGCGTGAAGCTCTGCGAATATGTCAGTCCGGGGAAAACAGTTCAGGGATTCGTTGCAGGGATTATCGGCAGTCTTCTGGTGAATGCAATAGCAATATACTACTTCAAGCTCCCGACATATCCATTAATCTTAATCGGCTTCATTTGCGGGATTGCCGGACAGGTGGGAGATCTCGCAGAGTCCCTGATCAAGCGTGAGTCCGGTGAAAAGGATTCGGGGCACTTGATACCGGGGCACGGCGGAATGCTCGACCGCTTCGACAGCATATTATTCAACGGATTATTCACATATTTCATTTTGAGGGTGCTGCTATGAATGTAGGAATTATCGGTGCAACCGGAAGTGTAGGAAGTTCGGTTATGGCTGTGTGTGCCGCTTGGCCGGAGAAGATTCACGTTGAAGCTATTGCGGCAAATACGCGCTCGGATAAGCTGCAGGCTCTTGCGGAAAAATTCAGCGTCAGAAAAGTTTATGCCTATGAGGATACCGGGGCAGAAGGGCTTGAACGCATTGCGACAGATGAGAACATTGACCACGTAGTTTTTGCATCGTCGGGAACTCAGGCGATAAAGGCTCTGTGTTCTGCACTGAAGGCAGGAAAGAATGTATCACTAGCCAACAAGGAAAGCATAGTTGTAGCAGGAAAATGGGTTATGCCTCTGATTCAGCGTGAAGACCAGTTGCGCCCGCTCGACAGCGAACACAATGCTATATGGCAGTGCCTTCACGGGGAACGCAAAGAGTTTGTCCGCAAAATATATCTCACAGCATCAGGCGGGCCGTTCCGGACATGGACATATGACGCAATGAAATCTGTAACCCCGGAGCTTGCACTTCATCATCCGGTCTGGAATATGGGAGCAAAGATAACTATAGACAGTGCTACCCTCATGAATAAAGGTATTGAACTGGTTGAAGCCATGTATCTTTTCGGGCTTGAGCCTGAGCAAGTCGACGCTCTGATTTCTCCCGGCTCATTCGTTCACGGGCTGGTTGAGTTCGATGACGGAAGCGTCAAGATGCTGGCCGCTGAACCTGATATGAAGTTACCTGCAGGATCTTGCCTGTTCTGGCCTGAAAGATTCTTCCCGTGCCCGGAGTTCAAGCACCCGGAGTTTGCGGCTCATGATGTTCGGTTTGAGATTATCGACACGGAAAGATTCCCGGCGATAAGGCTTGCGCGTGAAGTCATGCGGAAGAAGGGTGCATATCCTGCGCTGATGATCGGAGCTGATGAAGCTGCAGTGGATATGTTCCTGAAGGGACGTATAGGCTTTACGGACATTGCGGCACTGGTTGAGGAAGTGCTGGCTTCGTGTGAGGTACATGATCCTGCAGGGCTTGATGATGCTATTGCGTATGTCGATACAGGAAGGCGTGAGGCAGTCAGGCTTTCTGTGAAGTTCGGAAGATAGCACAAAAACAATATCCTTCCGCCAATGAAGCCGGGAGGATATTTTTATGCACTCATAAAATACGCTTTTACCCTTTAAATATATCTCCCAGTATCTCTTTTATTCTGTCTTTGATTTGAGACCACTGAATAGAAATCACCTTATAATAGTTTTTATCCTGTTTCAGAAAATTTGAAGCAGCGAGAGTCGGGTCATATATATGTTCAGTGGAGTAAGTAGTATTTACTGAGTAGATAATGCTTTTGAAAAGTTTGCTAAGTATATCATCGCATTTTTCCTTTTGTGAAAATATATCTGAAGGCAGGATAAACTGCACTCCATTCATGTTAGAAAATATATTGTATGAAGCCTCAGAACTTATTTGCCCAACATCAGAATCTTTAATATTGCCCTGACAGTATCTAGATGCTAACGCAGTAAACGCAATACAGGCTGTCCTAGCGTTTCTTGCAAGCGGTATCAAATCTTTTGCCGTTGGTACTGAGGAATTTTCACGCTCAAAGTTTTTGATAAATACGTTCCTAATATTGCACAAAGGCATAATTTACCAACTTCTGCAAGGTCAGTGTTCAGATAATCAGTGCTGTATGCTTTCGGAACAGCTTCACCGCGTTTAGTCTGATAGAAGATACCAGCCTCACGCATTGCCTTTGCAAAGCGGATCTGTTCAGGCGAGTTTGCTTTAAGGTCAATCTGCTTTATCGGCTTCTGTGAGTTCACAGCCCTTGCAATCTCAAGAATGTACATATTCTTTTCGTCTTCACTGCTGCCCTTTGAACGTATGATTTTGCACGGCAGGTAAAAGTCGTTCCCGGCAGATATTTTCTTGCTCCTGTGCAGAACATACACTGTCTGCCCCCGTTGATTACAGAAAAATTTGTGAGTTTTATTTCTTTGCCGTCAGACAAGAAGCCTTGTGCCGTACAAAGCATATAATTCTTTCATGGATAAAGCAGACACATTCACTATTACGGCTTCGCTTCCGTATTTCAGGATATTATCTGCCGCGTCTATTCGGATTTTTCCTGACTCTATTGTTGAGCGTCTGGAGTCTGCTTCCTTAATCTCATTCGCAATATCTGCCGCAAAACATACAGACAGTTTTATATTCGAGAAGTCAGGAAACTGTTCAAGAAATTTTCTTTCAAGCTGATCTGTGCTGATCTTTGTTTTAGGCGCACTGATATACAAAACAAACTTGATTTTAGACTCTTCTCCTACCTCTGAATAAAGCGTAAGGAATCTGCTTTGTACTTTTTCGCTGACATTCTCAAAATGCCCGTTCAGCATATCCTTGTAGAAGTTCGCCATCTTCATCAATGCGTTAAAGGCGTTCTCAAAATTAATCGTCTTGTGAAATTTCGACTGTACTATAACTAGATCGCAGGCTTCAGATGAAGGATCGGTAAAAAGCACATCTACACCGCCATCATATGCTCCGTCAACAATCATACTGCTTAGTTCTGCGGTATCAGAAAGCAGGTCAGTATTCTTGTAGAAAAAGGATTTAACACATAGTACGGAAAAAAGATAAGAATCCTTCTTATCACTTAGAAAAGGATAGCTTCTCAAAGAATCTACTTTGCTCGCTATGTATTCATAATCATTGCGGGATTTAGGCATGTATTTAACCTCTGTAAAGATTTTTAGCCTTATTATAGCAGTAATGTTATTTGCTTTCGTTCAACAGTATTCTCGCGTGTTCCCTTGCTTCCGACAAATCCGGACTCCCCGACAACATGCGCGCAATCTCTTTCACCCTCTCCTCGCCGTCAATATTCCTCATGGCCGCACCGCCTTCCGTACGCTGAATGAGTATGTGCGAATCCCCCAATGCCGCTATTGATGCCTCATGCGTTACGAGTATCACCTGACACTTCTGCGATAACTTCTTGAGCTGCATTCCCGACAGAACCGCCGCCTTTCCGCCTAACCCCGCTTCTACCTCATCGAATACGATCGTAGGAGGCAGCCACTCATCCGGAAGCGATAACTGCAGCGCAAGCAATAACCTGCTGAGTTCCCCGCCTGAAGCAATCTTTCCGACAGTCCCGGAGCGAGAGCCGTCCCGCAGGAAGAACTCCGCACTGTCCGCACCGTCCCGGCGCAGCTTCTGCAGGCCCGAAAGAGTTATCCCGAAGGTTATTCCGTCCATCGCAAGCTCGCCCAGCACAGCATTTACCCTCGCCGAAAGAATCTCTGCCGCGTCCTGCCGTGCCTTGCGTATCTCCATCGCAAGAGCATTAGCCTTCCTTTTGTCCTCAAGCGAACGTGCCGAAAGTTCTTCAAGTTCGTTATAGCTTTTCTCCAGCCATTCAAGGTTTGAGTATATTTCACCGCAGTATGACAGCAATTCGTTTTCGTCGGGAATGCTGCACAGACGCTTCAGCTTCCGCAATGCCCCTAATCTATCTTCAGTCTTCTCACGCAAGGCATTATCATCTTCACTGCCGCCTAAATCTATTCCTTTCACGGCATCATATACGCCGTCAATAGCACTGCGGACGTTCTCTGACTCATCATCATTCATGAAGCTGTAGAGATTCTCCAGGCATGTCCGGACACTCTCAAGCAATCCGTGTTCCGACAGCCCCCCCGTCAATGCGTCAAAGCTCTCCTTTGCGCGTTCCCTTGTTGCTATTCTGTGGGTTATGTCGGCAAGCGTATTCTCTAGGCGCATCTCTAACCCTGCTTCAGGCTTGGCCGTCTTCATGAGCGCGAATATCTCACGCGCATTGCTGTACTGCCGCTCAATCTCTGCACGTCTCTTGCGCAGTGCCCGGAGTTCTGCACCGCTGGTTCGTGCCTTGTCGAATATTTCGTGAAAGTCATCAAACGTCTTCGTCCTCACATACTCCGGCAGGCAGGCATCAAGCATAGCAAGCTGTCTTTCTGGTTCAAGCAGTTCTATCTGTGCAAACTGGCTCTGTATCCTCACGAGTGCATTAACGGTCTTTGCGCAGTCATTCAGCCCGACATTCACGCCGTCAATCTTTGCCCGTGATCGTCCCGTGCTGAGTACCTCACGCATTACCGCTGTCCCGGTGAATTGCGCCTCAACAGTCCCGCGCTCCTCACCTGCACGAATGAATTTTACGCCGCCGCGACTCCCCGTCAGAAGCTCAAGAGAACGCACAACACTGCTCTTGCCCGCACCGCTCTCACCGGTTATGACATTAAGGCCGTGAGTAAATGCAAGTTTAGCGTTCCTTATGCCTCCTATATTGTGTATGCTGAGTTCCTCAATCAACTTTGAACGCCTGACCCCAACCTAATTTTTCACGTACTATATCAAGAAAACTTTTGCCCGGAAGGTTTACTGTCCGTATCTTCTTTGTTCGTGATAGATTGATCTCTATTCTGTCATTCGGGAACACTTCATATGCCAGCTGCCCGTCCTGAGTAAGCATAAGATCCCTTGATGCACCTCTGGGAATGAGTGTGATTCTGTCCGTCTCTGCCGCCATCAATGGCCGTGAATACAGAGTGTGCGCACATAACGGAGCAAGAAGCAGCGCATCCATATGGGGAGGGATGATCGGGCCTCCCGCGCTGAGGGCATATGCTGTTGAGCCTGTCGGAGATGAGATTATTGCACCGTCGGCAGGAAGCACGCAGAAGAAGTTATCATCAAAACGTATCTCTATCTGCAGGAGTCTGGCTATTGCGTTCGTGCTCAATACAATATCATTCAGCGCGTAAATCTTGTGCGACTGGGAATCATCATGATAGATCACGCACCCAAGCACCCGGCGTTCAAGTACGGTGAAGCTGTCGTGAAGTATGTTCTCCAGGTCATGCTCGGCTTCTTCCGGACGACTTGAGGCAAGAAAGCCCAAATGCCCCAGATTGATGCCGTGAAGTATTATGTCCGTGCCCATAACGTAGCGTGCCGCACGCAAAAATGTTCCGTCCCCTCCTACAACTACAGCAAGTTTCACTGTATGCAGCCATTGCTCGTCGTCAAGCCCTGCCGTAGTGAGTGCGCTGGCTTCCTGATGCGGAAGAAGGAACGGACAATTATTGTCTTGTCCCCACTGCAATAATCTTCGTGCCATGTTCACAGCTTCAGGCTTACGGAGATTTACTATCATTCCTAATTCTTTCACTCTATATTTCTCCTGTTATTGAACGATTGCATATTATATCTTAAACTCCTTATACAACATGCTTGCCTGAATGCCTTTGTTGTTCTGATATTTCCCCTGCGTGTAGCGTTCATACGGCTCCGTTATCGTGTGATAGTATATCTGCGCAATCTGGACTCCCGCATAAATCTTCACCGGCTGTACGCAGAACAGCTCAAGCGTCCAGTAACCCGCAAAACCTACATCACCGAAGCCTGCCGTAACATGAATGCAGATACCTAGCCGCCCTATAGATGACCGTCCTTCAAGCATTGGGATATAGCCTTCAGTCCGCGTGTATTCTGCGGTACGGCCAAGATAGAGTCTGCCCGGCTTCAGCGTAAGGCCGTCGGGAGGTATAGTGATTTTCTGCGTGGGATTGTCCCTGCGCATGTCGAGTTCTGATGACGTATAGGTCAGCAGTTCGTCATGAAGCGAAAGGTTATAGCTGTTGGGATTTAGTCTTTCTTCATTGAACGGCTCAATAATTATTTCATGTCCGATATGTTTTTTTATCTCTAGTCCTGAAAGTATCATATTTATATTCTCCTAAAGTCTGTGCGTGATTATGCACTGATATAATATACAAAATTTCAAGCATGAAAGGCAAAAAGACTCTTCCATGAAAAAAATTCTTAATGTCCGGGAGGTAAAGCAGCTCCCTAAAAATTCAGACTTTAACGTTATGGGCATTGTCTCAAAGCTCACTAGGAGAAAAGACCGCAACGACAATCCTTTTTGGGAGATGACCGTAAGCGACTCAACCGGAGACCTTGAGGGCAAAGTCTGGGCAGCATCAATCTGGTGGAACACTCAAGGCGGCGACAAATTCCCCATAGACCCGGACAACTGCGGGCTAAAATTCGAGGGTTCTGCTGTTGAGCTTGAAGGCAAGATCGCAGAATACCGGGAACAGACGCAGTACAACTTCAACGGCGTGTACTATCTGGATCAGACCGATTACCCTCCGCACATGTTCACGAGGCATTCACCGGTAAAGCCCGAACAGCTCGAAAACGCATTCAGGGAACTCATAGCCGAAATACAGAATGAAGACCTGCGCAATTTCGTTGATTCCGTATTCTTCCGTCATGGACTCTGGGAGAAATTCCGGGTATGGCCCGCCGCAGTATCATTACACCACGCATACACAGGGGGACTCCTTGAGCATTCCGTTTCTGTCGCAAAAGGAGCTAGAGACATCGCAAAACATTACGCAGATTTTGATATTCCCGTAAATATGGATATGGTTATTGCCGGGGCACTGCTTCACGACATAGGCAAGACGGAAGCATATTCGATAGCACCTGTGCCTCAGATGACCATTGCGGGAAACGTCATAGAACATATCGCATTAGGCTACAGCATGTTCATGAAGTATGCAGAGCTTGAGCACCTCGACTCAGACATTGCCCTTGCACTTGCTCATATACTCATCAGCCATCACGGACGGCGTGAATACGGTTCTCCTGCACTACCTGCAACACCTGAAGCTATGATAGTCAGTGCCGCAGATGACCTTGACTTCAGGCTCAGTTACTGGAAGTACCAGATTGACGCGCTGAACAGCCAGAGCGACGTTACCGACTTTCTGCCATTGATTGAGCGCAGATTATGGCGGGGGATAAACCCGAAATGAGCTACACATTAAGACTCTCGCAGGATCATGACGGCAGGAGATTAGACCGCACATTGCGTTCAATCTGGAAGCATGTATCACTAGGTGAGATCATGAAGGCTATCCGTGTCGGTGATGTCCGTGTGAACTCTAAGCGTGTCCGGGACGGCGGGACTCATGTGTCTGCAGGTGATGAGCTTTCTGTCCCTTGGGCACTCAATGACGGCGTGAGGACTGTGCGCCGTGCATCTTGGGGTAAGATCCGCGTAATCTTTCAGGGCGAAAATGTCTTAATCCTCAACAAGCCTTCAGGAATGCTCGTTCAGCCCGATGAACCCGACGGAGACAGCATAATATCACGCGTATGGGGAGTCATGAACACAAAGACTCCTGCGGCAGTTCACAGGCTCGACAGAAACACTACCGGCGTTCTTGCAGTTGCGCTTCACGGGGACGCATTGAGGGCACTTGAAGCTCTCTTCAAGAACAGGGAAGTGCGGAAATTCTACCTTGCTGTCTGTGTCGGTATAGTACAGAAGGATATTACTATTGATGCTCCATTGCTGAAGGATTCAGAGAATAATATAGTGCGTGTTTCGGAGGAAGGGCAGAAGGCACTAACGCATTGTACCTGTCTTGCACACGACAAAGAATATTCGTTAGTGCGGCTTGAGCTTCTCACAGGCAGGACTCATCAGGCACGCGTGCATATGGCGCATATCAGACACCCGATACTGGGCGACAGGAAATACGGGAACTTCCGCACAAACAGAAACGCCAGGACTGTATCACGTCCCATGCTTCACGCGTATGAACTGCAGTTCCCTGAAGACCTGCACCCGTCATTGAAGGAGATTGCCGGGAAAACTTTCAGGGCAGAACTGCCGGAGGACATGAAGAATTTTATTGATGCAAGGGGATTTGTATTATGAGAGCCGGAAATTTTTTTATGCGTATATTTATTGCACTGTTCCTTTCATGGGCTTTCTACTGTGCCGCTGACTATTATGCGCTCAACAACTGGAACAACAACGAATCCCTTATAGTCCGTGTGATTGAGGCCGGGCCGGAGAGCATAATACCTCCTGAAGACGAGACAGAAGAGAGTTACGAGATGTTAGAGCGCAGTACCGTCCTTCAGGTGCTTTCAGGGAACAACAGCGATGAAGTCCTCACGGTCAAGACTGTACGGCTTGCAGGGAGCGGGCTTGAAGTCGCTGCAGGAAGAAGATACCTGCTAGTATGGGACATGTTCAGCGACGGCAGGGTTCAGTACTCTCTTGCAGATGCCTTCAGGGTATCATCAGTTGCAGGCGTGATTATGGCTGTCTGTATGGTGTTAATCGCGCTGACAGGTTCGCGGGGATTCTTGGCGTTGCTGGGTCTGGGCGCGTCGGTATGCGTATTGGTGTTCTCCATGATACCGCTGATCACTCAGGGCTGGCCTCCGGTAATGCTTGCTCTTGCGTCAGTCCTCATCATCTCAACAGTAACTATATTGTGTGTCGTCAATCCTGCACGTTACAGGCTTGTTGCACTGTTAGGGAGTCTCGGCGGAGTCCTCTGCGGCTTCGGTGCAGGTGCATTGATGGTGTATTTGTGGCAGTTAAACGGCTTGGCCGGTGAAGGCGCGGCATTGCTTGCGTCAACACTGCCGGGGCTTAACATGCGCGGGTTGCTTCTTGCGTCCGTGCTGATAGGCTCAATCGGTGCAGTTCTTGATGTCGGTGTGTCTATCACTGCATCAATGTCTGAATTTGTTGATTATGATCCCGATATGCCGCTGGACCGTCTTCTGCTTGCAGGGCTGAATGTCGGAAGCGAGGTGCTCGGAAGCATGATCAACACGCTGATACTTGCATACATGGGAAGTTCAATGGCTATGGCCGTGCTGATATGCAGTTCAGGCGTTGAACTCTCCGGAATCCTCAATGACCCGTATATAGCTCAGGAGATAGTGCAGAGTCTCGCCGGGACTCTTGGGCTTCTGTTCACGATACCTGCAACATCATTCTTCTTTGTGCTTCAGGAATCTTTGAGGCGGCGCGATGGTTAAGGCAGTAATAGACATAGGCAGCAATTCAATCAAGATGAGGGTAGCAGGGGTTGACGGTGGAAAAGTTCATGTTATCCGCGATGAAACGGAAGTAGTCCGCTTAGGCCGGGGAATGTCAGCTACAGGTATGCTTTCTCCGGAAAGCATGAAGGCCTCATGTGATGCTGTAGTGAGAATGACGCGCAAGGCTCAGGCTTTGGGCGCAAAGATATTCATTGCGGGTACTATGGCACTTAGGACAGCCGGCAACGCTCGTGAGTTCGTGAACATGATTCATGACGCTGCAGGGCTTGACGTTCATATATTTTCCGGCGAAGAAGAAGCAGAATATTCGTGGCTGGGAGCTGTTGACGGATTCAGCCTTCAAGGTGAGGCAGTTATGTTTGACTCCGGCGGCGGAAGTACTGAGTTCGTGCTGGGCTCTGCGGAAGGGGTAAAAAATATAGTTAGCGTTCCGGCTGGTGCTGTGTCATTGTCGGAACGCTTTTTTTGTGTCCATGACCGCCCGATAAAAAGAGCTGAACTTGAACGTGCTGTATGTTTCGTGAAGTCCTTGTTTGCTGAACATCACATAGAGACTTTCCGCACAACGTCATCACAGCTTATCGGAGTCGGCGGAGGTGTCGTAACTATGGCGAGCGTGAAACATGCCTGCGATAACTTCATGCCCTCCCGTCTTCACGGAAGCATACTGACTCTGCGCGATGTCGTCCGGCAGATACGCATGTATTCTTCCCTCACGCTGAAGGAACGCGAAAACATTATCGGCCTCCCTGCGTCAAGGGCTGATGTTATATTGGGCAGTGCATGTATCATCTTCACTGCTATGCGCGTGCTGAATGCCCGGGAATGTACGGTTAGCATTAACGGTTTAAGGCATGGGCTTTTACTTCATGATATATAATGTAGATTATTGAACTCAATGACAGGTTAAGAGGTGAGATGAAATTTGCTGCTTGAATTGATGTCCAACGGGACGCTTGCAGAACTGCCGCCGGATAATGCTCCCGACGGAATACCCTTGCCGGAAGAACCTTCAGTAATGCTCCTTCTTCCGCACCACAGATACCTGCTCGGAACAGAACAGAAAGGCAGCGACACATGGATATATGCCAGCGACAGACCCGGAACACAACCGCAAAATGTTTTCCTCTATGACAACGAAAATTTATCCCTGACGAATGATGATGCACAGCCGACGATACTTCCCGCGCGGACAGTAACGGCACTGCGCAAGGAACTTTTCATGATGGCAGAACCTCCCGGACGGCATTCTGCTACGGTGTTGCTGCTGCGCACGTTCATGAGGGACAACCCCGCATTGAAGTCCGATGATGCCGGATTTCTCGACGAGAAGATATTTTCACGCTGCATGAAGCAGGATATTGTACTGTACAAAGCATACTGGACTCTGCGATTTGCGCTATACCGTAATGAAATGGAAGAAGTATCACGGCTCAAAGCGTGGCTGAAAGCAGATCCAGGAGTGTTCGCAAAACCGGAATATTCTTCAAGGATATGGTTTTCACTTCTCGGCCTTCCCGACAACGATGCAGTGAATGAGCTTGAAGAGCTTTCATTCTCTCAGCTGGAACTCAGGAGCATGGTAGGTCAGAACATATCTCCGCTTATGGTCTATAACCCTAATTCGGGATGGCTTGTGCTCGGAAGGTTCGGACGGGAACGGGACACTATATTTTTTGTCTGGGCATATCTCAATCATGATATGTGGGCAGAACTTCGCGAGAAAAAAAAGATGAGGGTAAATGATATTATTCTGGCCTTATGGTGTGAGGCCGATACAAAACAGGCAATGGAAGAGAGAGCTAAATACAAAGGGGATGATATAAGAGCATGAATGTAACTTTTTCAGGAGTCAGCAAGATATTTGAGCCGGATATAGGCGCGCTGATAGATATTAACCTTAACATAAGCCAGGGGGAATTCGTGTACGTAATAGGCCAGACAGGATCGGGCAAATCTACGCTCCTCCGGCTGATTACACGCGAGCTTCTTCCGTCAAGGGGAACTGTAACCGTAGGAGATTTTGACCTGCGTAGAATGCGCAATGCCGATGTCCCGTATTACCGCAGGGATGTCGGGCTTGTTGCACAGGACTTCAAGCTGATACAGAGCCTTACTGTGTACGAAAATATTGCGTTCGTCATGGAGGCAATGTCAGTACCGAAAGAGATTGTTGCGGACAGAACGCGGGACGTGATAAATCAGGTAGGGTTATGGCGCAGAAGGGGAATGCACCCGGCACAGTTATCCGGCGGTGAACAGCAGAGAGTTGCTATAGCCCGTGCGCTTGCGAATTCGCCGTCATTGTTCGTTGCAGATGAACCTACGGGAAATTTGGACTTTCATACGGCGGCGGAAGTCATGAAGATTCTGTTTGCGATCAACGCGGCAGGTGTTACGGTCATAATGTCGACGCACAATCAGGCAATAGTCAATTCATCGCGTCAGAGAGTCATTGAACTTGAAGCAGGAAGGCTTATACGCGATGAGAAAGGAGGGAGCTACACGGCAAGATGACGACTTTCAGATATGTACTGCGTGATATGTGGAGGCTTGTATTTCATCACTGGGTATTAGGGCTTCTCACGCTGATTACTGCCGGAGTAATGCTTTGGATTCTGGGAATAACCACGCTGTTTTCGCTGAACCTCGAAAATATATTGAGCCAGCTTGAGAGCGAACTTGTAGTTCAGGCGTATTTAGTTAAGGACAGCACAATAGATGTTGAGCAGGTTGCTGACCGTATACAGAATCTTGAATATGTATATGCCATGCGGACATTCTCGCCTTCAGAATCACTTGCAAAACTTCAGCAGAAGATGGGTTCTCAGTCCCATACGCTTGACATGATAGGAGATAACCCGATCCCCTGGAACTTTGAGATTCACGTCAACAGCGCGGAGGACGTTGAACCGTTAGTGAGTGCGCTAAAGGATATGCCGGAAGTTGATGATGTAGTGTATGCAGGTCTTGTTGTGCGCAGGATCTCGGCAATGTCCCGAATATCATCGCGTGTGGCATGGATTATGTTTGTGCTGTCGGTAATCATTACAGCCCTAGTAGTCTACAACACAATACATATTTCGCTGTACTCAAGGCGTGAGGAGATCGGCATAATGTATCTTGTAGGAGCAACACGTGCATTCATTGCGGCTCCGTTCGTGCTTGAAGGAACACTGCTTGCATTCTTCGGGGCAGTGATCGCGGCAGGGGGAATCATAGCGGCATACTTTCCGGCAATAACAATGATAGAAGTGAACATGCCGTTGCTGCACAAGATACTATTGAACGACAACGCGGTTATATGGAGGTTCTGTGTACTGCTGTCCGGTTTCGGCGCGACTCTCGGCTGGGTATGCAGTTATATCGTTGTTGCACGGTTCATACGCTCAATCACGAGGGCGGGTTGATGAGACGGGCAATATCAGTCCTGCTGCTGCTGTCATTGGCGGTGATGGTCTCTGCACGCGCTGATTCTGCCGCGAAGAAGACTGCTGCCGCCGCAAAGACCCCGGCCAAGACTGCCGCGAAAACGACTGCAAAACCTGCGGCAAAACCCAGCATAGATGCCCAGATAGCTGCAGAAGAAAAGAAGCGTTCAGACCTCACGAAACAGATACGGGACTACAAGGCACAGATAAAGAAGATGGGTGCTCAGGTTGAAGGGCTGTTGACAAAGGTAAATACGCTTCAGCAGGACGAGAGCGTTGCACGTCAGGAACTTACTGTGCTTGAACTGCAGAACCAGAAGATACAGGAGAATATTGACGTTCTTGACGCAAATATCCATGAAGAGCAGGTGAAGATCAACGAGCTTTCCGGGCAGATGAAGGACAGGCTTTTAGATATATACAAATACGGCCAGTACGGAACTATGAGAACGCTTTTTGCTTCAAGGAGCGTCTTTGAGGCAGTTGAAACGGCACACCTGCTTAACCTCGTGAACCAGCGCGATGAAGAAATACTCTCACAGCTTCAGATGAGAATGCAGAACCTTGACCTGTCCCGGCAGACAATGGACGACCAGAAATCACGCTTAATCGAGAAGACAATAGCAGTTCAGACACAGAAGGAAAAATACGACCAAAGCATAAAGGAAACAAATTCATTCATCAGCTCAATACAGCGCAAGAAGGCACTTGCAGAGAAGGCAGCACTTGAGGCAGAACAGGCACAGAAGGCGGCAGGGAAAATGATTGCGGAACTTCAGCGGAAACAGACGCAGGATTTTCTGCCCAAAGGCAAAGGTTCTATGTTTGACTGGCCTGTCAGGGGGAAAATCTCAAGCCCTTACGGCGAGAGAATGCACCCGATACTGAAGCGCAGGATACTTCATTCCGGGATAGACATTGCCGCTCCCAACGGAACATCAATCAAAGCTCCTGCGGCAGGAAAGGTGATATATGACGGCTGGCTCAGGGGTTACGGAAGGGTTGTTGTGCTGGATCACGGCAGGGGATATTCGACACTGTATGCGCATCTGTCCGCAAGCCTCGTGAAGGAGAACCAGATCGTGAAGGCCGGTGCTGTCATTGCGCGTGTGGGCAAGACTGGAAATACTACGGGCTATCATCTTCATTTTGAGGTCAGGGTTTACGGAACGCCAGATAACCCGATTAAATTCTTGAAGCGTTAAGGAGAAGAGAATCATGAAAAAGTTAGCGATTGTATTGATGGTGCTGTGCTTGGTTTATCCGGCATATTCTGCGCAGAAACAAAGCCAGACAGACACGAAGAAAAAGATTCAGCAGTACAACGCCATAGCAAAGAAGAAGTCCCAGCAGTCAAAAAACTTATTGAGCCAGCTATCACGCCTGAAGAAAGATGCCAGCGCATCACAGGCCGAAATGGCAAATCTTGAGCAGGAGAACAGAAAATTACAGGATACTGTAGGCGAGATCAACAGGAACATAGACAGCGTTAATGCCTCAATGAATGAGATACTTGCTTTGCTTCGGGGAAGGCTTGTTGACCTGTACAAGAAGACATCAGAGGAAGTCAGCCTAAGCCTTATACTGAACTCAAACAGCACGCATGATGCTGTGAACACGGCATATATGATTCAGAGATTTGCGCGTGAAGATCAGGCCATGATAGACGAGCTTGCACAGAAGGAACATGAACTCACGGAGGCAAGAGCAAAGCTGAAGGAGAATCAGGATCAGATTGCGGCAAAGACTACGGAGCTGAAGAAGAAACGCGATGAATTTGACACCACCATAAAGAAGACTGATACGCTGCTGAAGAACGTACAGAGCGAACAGAGGAAGGCAGAAGCGGCGGCAAAAGAGCTTGAGAGTGCGCAGAGGGCTGTGGGTGCAAAGATAACGAACCTGATGAAACAGAAGACAACAAAGACAGCAAAAAGCTCAAAAACTACAGTTATGAAAAACTCCGGTTCAGGCTCGGCAATAAAGATAACACAGACGAAGGGTTCATCACAGCCTAAATCTGCACCTGCACAGACTGCGGCAAAGACTCCTGCGGCAAGTCCTAAGTCTCTTGCTTGGCCTGTACGCGGAACAGTAACAATGCAGTACGGCTCACGCATTCACCCGACATTCAAGACAAAAATATTCAACTCCGGCATAGACATTAAGGCGGCATCAGGGACTCCCGTGAAGGCGGCAGCTCCCGGCGAAGTTCTGTATCAGGGATGGCTGAGGGGATTCGGCCAGGTGGTAATCATAGATCACGGCGGAGATCTCTCTACGGTTTACGCTCATCTTGCAGGTGCTAATGTCCGCGAAGGTGCTTCGGTCAAGGCCGGTACGATTATCGGGCGCGTTGGGAACTCCGGGACAGATTCGGATTACGGTCTTCATTTCGAGGTCAGGAAAAACGGTGCGGCACAGAACCCTATGAATTACCTGCACGGGTAAAATTTTTTTGTTGTTGCTGTTATAATCTTGATATTTCAGAAGGCAGGTGCATTAAATATTGAACAAGGCCAGAAGATTATATATCATCGTTTTCATAATGCTTTCATCAATAGGATTCATGTACGGCTTCAGGGGCATTCAGGCTCCGGCGGCTGATTTCTCAGAAGAGGACTTCAACAGGATATCACCATTCAATGTGCGGTCTTTATGGTTATTGCGCCAGATACGCTACATCATAGAAAGCTACCAGGTTGACGCAGTGGAGAAGCCTGCAAGCGAGGATGACCTTCTGCACGGTGCGGCTAAGGGAATGGTTGAAGCATGGAAAGACCCGTATACGCGCTTCGTTGCACCGAAACAGCTGCGTGATGAGGAGATAGAACTTGAGGGACGTTACGGCGGTCTGGGAATGTATGTAGGAGACAGGGACGGACAGATTTTGGTGATAAGCCCGATGGAGGATTCACCGGCAGAACGTGCGGGACTGAAACCCAAAGACGCTATAGTGAAAGTGGATAATGAAGTAGTTGTAGGGTGGACTTCAGACAGGGTTGTGCAGAAACTCAGAGGAGAGCCTGACACTAAAGTTACTGTATGGGTAAGGCGCGAGGGTGAAGACGAGTTACTCAGCTTTGAGATTACCCGCGAAATAATCAACCTAAAGAGCGTGCGTTCCGAGATGCTTTCTGATGATATAGGCTACCTGAAACTGACTCAGTTCAAGCACACTACACACGATGAGGCTAGGACTGCGCTGAAGGACTTAATCAGGCAGGGGGCAAGGGCACTGATTCTTGACCTGCGGAACAACGGCGGCGGACTCCTTGATGCAAGCGTAAAGATAGTCAGCATGTTCGTCCGGGACGGCCTTGTTGTAGAAACAAAGGGACGTGCAGAGAGGGCGAACGATAAATATTATGTCGATAAATCCCAATACTTAACCAACATGCCGATGACCGTGCTAATCAACGGCGGAAGTGCCAGTGCAAGCGAGATTGTTGCAGGTGCATTGAATGACAGAGGCAGGGCTAAACTTGTAGGCGAAAAGAGTTTCGGCAAGGGAAGCGTTCAGACATTGTTCCCGTTGACGGACGGAAGCGGAATATATGTTACGATCGCGAGATACTACACGCCTTCAGGAAAAGTCATAGATCATGTAGGGCTGTCTCCTGATATTGAAGTCAAGGGAGAGCCTGACAGGGTAATAAGCAAGGATCTGCAGCTTCAGCGCGCCATAGTGGAAGTGAAGAAATCGATTCGTCCTGTGGCGGGCAGAAGATAAAAAGTTAGGAGATGTAATTATATTTTGGCAGTCAAAAAGAACGTTGACCTTCTAGTCGGTGCACAGTGGGGCGATGAAGGCAAAGGAAAAGTTGTAGACATTCTCGGTTCAGACGTTGATGTTTTCGTGCGCTATCAGGGCGGGGCTAATGCGGGTCATACCGTAGTAGCTGATGGTCAGAAGGTAGTATTTCACCTCCTGCCTTCAGGGATGCTTTATCCCGGAAAACTCTGCGTACTCGGCAACGGCTTGGTGCTTGACCCTGAGCAGTTCCTCAAGGAGACATCAGAACTCTACGCAAAGGGGCAGGACAGGGCAAGGCTTGCTGTGAGTCCTCATGCGCATGTAGTTATGCCGTATCACAGAATGCTCGACAAGCTGCAGGAAGAGGCACGCGGAAAGGGACGCAAGATCGGCACTACAGGACGTGGAATCGGGCCGTGCTATGTGGACAAATATTCGCGTTCAGGCTTGAGGGTTGAAGATCTCATTGATCCCGACAAGCTCCGTGAAAGGCTGACATATATACTTGAGGAGAAGAACCAGATATTTACGCGCCTCTATAACCAGAAACCTTTAGCGTTCGATGAAATATATGATCCTGCAAGGAAATGGGGAGAGGCATTAGCACCGTATGTTGATGACACGAGGGCATTGCTGCGCAGGGCTGTTGATGAGGGGAAACACGTACTGCTTGAGGGAGCGCAGGCGGCACTTCTCGACATAGATCACGGCACATATCCCTACGTAACGAGTTCATCGACTTCTGCGTCAGGAGCATTCACTGGCACAGGATTAGCACCTTCGGACTTGACGCGGACTATTGCTGTCGTTAAGGCATACACGACTCGAGTCGGTGAGGGCCCGTTCCCTACGGAGGATTTCGGCACGGACGGCGAAAAGCTCAGGGCTAACGGCGGGGAGTTCGGCGCAACAACAGGCAGACCGAGACGCTGCGGCTGGCTGGATATTGTCGGACTGAAGTACTCTATGGAACTGAATGGTGCTGACGTTATCGCGCTCACGAAACTTGACGTGCTCACTGGAATGGGAGACATTAAGGTCTGCACGTCATACGAGCTTGACGGCGGGAAGGTTACGGAATGGCCGACAGACACGCGGACTCTAAGCGAACTTAAGCCCGTATACGAGACATTGCCGGGCTGGAACGATGATATTACCGGCGCAAAGACATTCGAGGAGCTTCCGGCAAATGCTCAGGCTTACGTGAAATACATTGAGGATAAGCTGAATGTTCCTGTTATGCTGATCGGTGTCGGTGCTGACAGAAACCAGACGATAAACAGGGGTATGTAGTGATTGTACCTGCCGGAGATAGATTTTCTGACATTTGACGACCTGCCCGGAGTCTTGAGGCTGAATGCGGCCAGCACGTATTCATGGCCTGAAGAGGTTATACGTTCGGACTTGGGGCAGGACTCACAGAACGAAACGACATACATAGGAGCCTTCGCAACTACAACGGAGGCTCAATTATTGGGCTATGCTGTTCTGGGGCGCGAGATACGTACGGGAATATTGATGTTTCTCGTTGTCGACAAGGCATATCAGCGCAGGGGTATCGGAACGCAGCTGCTTCTGGCTGTGAGTGATTGCGCGATGTACCTGAACTTCAAGCGGCTCAGGCTCAGGGTGAGGAAGTCTAATGCCGGTGCTATAGCTCTCTACTCTCAGATGTCGTTCAAGAAGGAAAGGATACGGCAGGGATATTACTCTAACGGTGAGGATGCTGTCGTGATGAGTGCAGGTCTGCCTCTGGTGCTGAAGCGATGAGGGTATATATTCCGTTCGACGACGGCTCAAGCGTATCATTTGACGGCGAAAAGTTCACGGTTCACAGGAAGCCGCAGGATATTGATGCAGTGGATCAGCCGGACTACGGAAAGCCCAGCAAAGCAGA